>JAFMQP010000100.1 GCA_017354575.1 Acidothermales bacterium
GCGAGCACGGCGCGGAGCTCGGCCGGCAGCTCACCCGGCACGTCCGGCTCGCGGAGCAGCCGGGCGGTCGCGATGCTGATCTGGTCGGTGCCGGCGTACACCGGGTGCCCGGTGAGGCATTCGAGCAGCATCAGGCCCAGCGCGTAGACGTCCGCCGCCGGCCCGGCCCCCAGGCCCCGCACCTGCTCGGGCGCCAGGTACGCGGCGGTACCGATGATCTCTCCCGTCGAGGTCAGCCGGGTCGAGCCGACGAACCGCGAGACGTCGAAGTCGCCGAGCAGCGGACGGCCGTCCTCGTCCAGCAGGACGTTCGACGGCTTCACGTCGCGGTGCACGATGCCGTGCCCGTGCAGATACGCGAGCGCACCGGCGAGACCCCGGCCGAGGCGCGTCACCTCGGGCACGGGCAGCGGCCCGGACACCAGCCGGTCGGCGAGCGTCCCGCCCGTCACCAGCGGCATCACCAGGAACGGCCGGTACTCGTCCACGCCGCCGTCGCTCAACGCGACGACGCCGGGGTGGTCGAGCGGGGCCAGCAGCCGCGCCTCGGCGACGAGCCGCCGCGCGCCCTCGGGTTCACCACCGGGACGGAAGACCTTGACCGCCACGGTGCGGTCCAGGTGCCGGTCCCGCGCGCGGTAGACGTCCGCCATGCCGCCGCGGCCGATGAGCTCCTCGAGCACGTACCGGTCGCCGATCACCGCGCCCGGCGACGCCTCGCCGTGGTCCTCGCCACCGTCCACCAGGGGCTCCCCTCGTTCGCCGTCCACGCCCCCTGGCGCCTTCCGTACCGCTACCCGGCGGCGGCGGCGTCAACCGACTGCGACGATGTGCGCATGGCCGACACGCGCCTGCACGCCGACGAGCTGGTGCTGCCCGCCGCCGGCCTCGGCGGCGAGAACCCGCTGGCTCCGTTGCGCAGGGTCAGGGAGCTGCACGAGGTGGAGAACGCGGCGGAGCTGCCACCGGACATGCGCGAGCGGGTGGCGTACGGCCGGTTGCCGACCACGCTGCCCTGCCTGACGCAGGACGGCTACGACCGCGAGCGTTCCCCGCGGGCCCTTTCCGTCCTCGTGCTGGAGAACGACCAGCTGCGCGCGACCGTACTGCCCGGCCTCGGTGGGCGGCTGTACTCGTTGCTGCACAAGGGATCCGGACGTGAGCTGCTGTTCCGCAACCCGGTGTGGCAGCCGGCGAACCTGGCGTTGCGCAACGCGTGGTTCGCCGGCGGCGTCGAGTGGAACCTCGGCAGCACGGGGCACACGACGCTCACCTGCGAGCCGCTGCACGCCGCCCGCGTGACCGGCCCGGACGGCACGCCCGTGCTGCGGCTGTGGGAGTGGGAACGCACCCGCGACCTGGTGCAACAGGTCGACATGTGGCTGCCGGCCGGCTCCCCGTTCCTGTACGTGGGCGTGCGCATCCGCAACCCGAACCCGTTCGAGGTGCCCGCGTACTGGTGGTCGAACGTCGCGGTGCCGCAGACGCCGGGCACCCGGGTGGTCGTCCCGGCCGAGCGGGCCTGGCACTACGGGCACGCCCGGCGCCTCGAACGGGTCGACGTCCCACAGCACGGCGGCATCGACCTGAGCTACCCGATGCGGCACCGCGCGTCGGCGGACTACTTCTTCGACCTGCCGCACGGACGGCGACCGTGGATCACCGCACTGGACGAGTCGGGAACCGGCCTGCTGCACACGTCCACGGGACGGCTGCGCGGCCGGAAGCTGTTCGTCTGGGGCGAGTCGCGGGGCGGGCGCCGGTGGCAGGACTGGCTCGCCGGCGGCGAGCCAGGCGGCGGCTACGCCGAGATCCAGGCCGGCCTGGCACCCACCCAGATGGAGCACCTGCGGCTGCCGGCCCGCACGGACTGGGACTGGCTGGAGGCGTACGGCTTGCTGGAAGTCCGGGCCGGGACGGCGCACGGGGACGACTGGACCCGCGCGTACGAGTGCGTCGACGCCGCCGTCGAGAAGGCGCTGCCGGCCGCCGCGCTCGACGACCGTCGTGCCGCATGGCGGCGCGTGGCCGACGACGAGCCGGGCGAGCGGCTCGCGACCGGGTCCGGCTGGGGCGCGCTGGAACTGCGCCGCGCGGCCCGCGCAGGTGGGCGTCCCGCGTTGCCCGGCGCCCCGTTCGGCGACGCGACGCTCACCGCCCGGCAACGTCCCTGGCTCGCGCTGCTCGACGGAGCGTTGCCGCCGGCCGACCCGGGCGAGCCGCCGGACGGCACCCTGGTCGGTCCGGACTGGTGCGAGCTGCTCGAAGCGGCCGGCGAGGACTGGCTGCCCGCGTACCACCGCGGTGTCGCGCGCTGGTGCCGCGGCGACCGCGCCGGCGCCGTGGCCGCCTGGCAGCGGTCACTCGCCGCCGCGCGTACGCCGTGGGCCTCGCGCAGCCTCGCCGTCGCCGCCGACGCGGACGGCCGCGCACAGGACGTCGCCGCGTTCTACCGCGAAGCGGTGAGCATGGCGCCCCGCCTGCACGTGCTCGCCGTCGAGGCACTCGAGACCCTGCTCCGCCTCGACCTGGTGGCGGACGCCGCCGCGCTGCTCGCCGAGCTGCCAGCCGAGGTCCGTGCCGCCGGCCGGGTGCGGCGGGCCGAGGTGCGCATCCGCCTCGCCACCGGCGACGCGTCGGGTGCCGAGGCCGTGCTCGACGAGGGTGTCGAGCTCGCCGATCTCCGTGAGGGCGCCGCCGACGTCGCCGAGGAGTGGGAGGCCGTCCAGCGTGCGCTCGGCACCGACCGGCCGGTGCCGGCGGCATACGACTTCCGGACAAAGGGGTGAGAACGGGGTTACGGTGAAGGCGACGAGCAGGACCGACATCTCCTGGGAGGGTTCGATGTCCGAGTTACCTCGCTTCGACTCCGCCGCAATGGCGTGGAACACCGTCGCCCGGTACGAGACCTACGAGGAGGCACAGGCCGCCGTCGACCGCCTCGCCGACGAGCACTTCCCCGTCGAGCGCGTCGACATCATCGGCTCCGACCTGCGCCTCGTCGAGCGCGTGACGGGCCGGCTGACCAAGGGCAGGGCGGCCGCCGCGGGCGCCGCGAGCGGTGCGTGGTTCGGCCTGTTCATCGGCCTGCTCGTGGGCCTGTTCACCAGGGGGCACGTCTGGCTCGGCCTCATCCTCGGCGGCATCCTCATCGGTGCCCTCTGGGGCGCCGTGTTCGGCTTCGTCGGGCACGCCGCCACCCGCGGTCGCCGCGACTTCTCGTCCATGCGCTCGCTCGTCGCCAAGAACTACGACGTCATCGTCGGCGGCGGGCAGGTCGACCGCGCCCGCAACCTGCTGCAGAACGCCGGGCTGCTCCCGGCGAACGCCGCGGGCCCGGCGTCCACCAGCACGGCGGCGGGCCCTGGCACCGCGACGCCGCCCGCCGACGCATAACGACGGCACCGCGCCGTGGCGACCTGGGACGACGTGGAACGGATCGCCGTCACCCTGCCCGGGGCCAGGCCCGGCCGCGCACACGAGGGCTCGCCGACCTTCGACATCGGCAGGCACCCGTTCGCCCGGCTGCGCTGGGACGACGCGGGCAGGGAGATCCTGCAGTTCTGGTCCCTCGACCTCGACTCGGAGGACGCGCTCGCCGACCGGCGGGACACGTTCTTCGCCGTGCACACGTTCACGGTCAAGGTGTCGATCTGGGCGTGGCTCGACCGTCTCGACGACGCCGAGCTGACCGAGGTGCTGACCGACTCCTGGCTCGCGCGGCGCGGGGTGCGCGCGGGACCCGACCCGGGGCGTGTCGTCAGTAGGTGACGACGATCCGCCGTGCCGGCCCGTCGACCCGCACGCGACCGCCGTACGGCAGCACCAGCTGCGGGTGTGAGCGAGGTCGACGCCGAGTACCAGCACGGCCTCGGGTGCGTACGCGCCGAACGCCCGCAGCACCGCGTCGCGCTGTTCGCGCCGGTACGCCGCCCGCTCGTCCGGCGTCGTGCGGCGTCCCAGCGACCACGCCTTGGCCCGCCCGACGAGCACGGCGGGGAACTGCCGCAGCAGCCCGCGTTCGCCCATGTTCCGCAGCGTCCGGTACACCTCGACGGCGCTCGGCAGCTCCTCCGACGTCTCGACGAACAGCACGCCGCCGGTGTACCGCTCGGACGTGCCCTCGACGACGCGGTCCGCGTTGTGCCACGTCCAGCCCTCGGCCGGTTCCAGCTCCGGCTCGGTGTCGGCGAACGCAGGGTCGTCCCACGGCGGCAGGTCGGCGTCGCGGAACGCGTCCGCGACCGGCAGCTCGTACTCGCCCGTCGTCAGCAGCGCCGCGCGGAGCGAAGCCTCGACCGTCGGGTGCATCCGGCCGGATCGCGCGAAGGCGTTCATCACGTGACCGCCGTGGTAGCCGACGACGCCGAGGTCGTAGAGATACGTCAGCAGGCAGGTGTCGTCGCTGAAACCAAGGAACGGCTTGGGATTCGCGGCGAGCAGCTCGGCGTCCAGATGCGGCAGCACGGTGATCTCGTCCTCGCCGCCGATGGTGGCGAGGACGGCCCTGACGCCCGGGTCGGCGAACCCCAGGTGCAGGTCCGCGGCGCGGTCGGCAGGCGGCGCGTTCATCGTCCGCGTCGTCGCGTACTGGACCGGCTCGAACCCGAAGACGTCACGGATGCGGGGCAGCCCGAGCTGGTACGCGACGGGGAAGATCGCCGGCAGCCCGGCCGAGGGCGAGACCACGGCGACCCGGTCCCCGGGTCTTGGCTTGGGCGGGACGCGCATGCGGCAGAAGCTAACAGGCCGCGACTTAGGTCCCTGGCCGCGCCGGCAAAGAAGGCGCAATGTGACGACCATCTGCTGTCAACGGGAGGTCGCAATGCCGCGATCCGCTCTCCGTCTCGCCACTGCGTCGGTCGCCGCAGCCGCGCTGCTGCTCGCGACAGCGGGCGCCGGCTCCGCGGAACCGACGACCACGGTCTCGTACCCGGCGGGCGCGAACACGACCTACCACCAGGGCAGCGCATTCGACACGTGCGACGCGCCGTCGCTGTCGGCGATGCAGGCCTGGGGCGCGTCCCCGTACCGCGGCGTCGGCGTCTACATCGGCGGCCCGAACCGCACCTGCGGACAGGCGAACCTCACCGCCGGCTGGGTCCTGTCGGTGGCCCACCTCGGGTGGCGGTTCATCCCGGTCTACATGGGGCGGCAGGCGCCGTGCTCGGACCGCGTCAGCTCGGTGAAGATCACGGCTGCGTCGGCGCAGGGGACGGCGTCCGCGCAGGACGCGATCGCCAAGGCGAGAGCACTCGGCCTCATCACCGGCGGCGCGATCTACGGCGACATGGAGAACTACGACACGACGGACACGTCCTGCCGCACGGCGGTGTTGCGGTACCTCTCCGCCTGGACGAAGGAGCTGCACCGGCAGGGCTGGGTGGCAGGCGTCTACGCGAACCTCTCCTCCGGCGCGCAGCACCTGTCGGGTGTCTACACGTCCACCGCGTACGCGCGCCCGGACGCACTGTGGATCGCGCGGTGGGACGGCAGCACGTCGCTGACGGGCTGGTCGGGGATCGCCGACGGCAAGTGGGCCGACCACCAGCGCGGCAAGCAGTACCGCGGCGACCACACCGAGACCTACGGCGGCGTCACGCTGAACATCGACAGCGACTACTTCAACGGCCCGGTGGCGCTGCCCGGCTTCTACTACACGGTCGAGGGCCCGTCCTCGGTGAACGCGCGCTCCGGCCCGTCGACCGTGTACGGGGTGGTCGCCAGCTACGCACGAGGCGCGACGCTGCGGCTGTCCTGCCAGGCGCCGGGTGCCAAGGTCTCGACGACGAGCGTGTGGGACAAGCTGACGAACGGCTCCTACGTGAGCGACTACTACGTCAGCACGCCGTCGAACACCGGTTACAGCAGCCCGCTCCCGAGATGCCGCTACCCCTACCAGACCACTGCGGCGGACGGGCTCAGCGAACGCGCCGGCCCGGGCACGTCGTACCCCGTCGTGCGCACGCTCCGGAACGGCTCGCTCGCCTGGGTCGTGTGCCAGCGCGCCGGCAGCAAGGTCGGTACCACCTCGGTGTGGAACCGCCTCGACGACGGCAACTACGTCACCGACTACTACGTGGCGACGACGAGCAACACGACGTACACGAGACCCGCGCCGCGCTGCTGACCCGCGACGCGCACGCGCGACCTGTGGTGACCGGAGCGGTACGGCCGGTCGCACTTGCGCCCGGTGTGCCGATCACCGGTGAACGCGCTGCCGTTCGGGCGCACACTTCGACTCGGTGCCCTCGATCTCTCGACGGAGGTCCCGTGGTCGCGGGGAGCAGCGGTTGGCGACGCGCGGCGGTTTTCTGCGGTTGGGCGCTCGTCGTGGCCGCCGGCTACTACACGGCCGCGCGCATCGGTCTGCCGACCGCGCTCGTCGACGGGCAGGTCACGCCGTTGTGGCCGCCGACCGGCGTCGCGCTCGTCGTGCTGTGCTGGCTCGGGCCACGAGCGCTGCCGGGCATCGCCCTCGGCGCGTTCCTCGTCAACGTGACGCTCGGGCCGTCGCTGCCGGCGGTCCTCGTCATCACCGTGGGAAACACGCTCGCGCCGGCGGCGTCGTACCTCCTGCTGCGGCTCACCGGCTTCCACGTCGAACTGGACAGGTTCAAGGACGTGCTCGGGCTGGTGTTCCTCGGCGCGTTCGTCGGGATGTCGATCAGCGCCGCGGTCGGGTCGGCGGCCCTGGTCTTCGGGAGCGGGCTCTCTCCCGCGCACTTCGTGTCCGCCGCGTCGGTGTGGTGGACGGGCGACGCGATGGGCGTGCTGACGATCACGCCGCTGCTGCTCGTCGTCCGCGCCCATCCGTGGCGGGTACGCGTCCGCCCGGCCCGGTGGGCGGAGGCGGTCGTGCTGGTCGCCGTGACGTCCGCCGTGACGTTCCTCGTGATGAGCAGCGCGGTGGATCTGATGTTCCTCATCTTCCCGTTCCTCATCTGGTCGGCGCTGCGGTTCCAGCTGTTCGGGGGGGCCGTCTGCGCGCTGATCGTCTCGGTGTTCGCGGTCCGCGCGGCGGTCGTCGCGGACGGCCCGTTCGCCGGGCTCGACCTCACGGCCAAGATGATCACGCTGCAGGCGTTCAACGGGTCCGTCGCCTTGACGACCCTGCTGCTCGCCGCCATCACCGCGGCGCGGAACCGGGCGCAACGCAGCCTCGAGCAGGCCGGCATTGAGCTGGACAGGCTGATGCACGTCCTCGGGCCCGCCACCACGCTCTCCGCACGTCTGCGGCTCGCCCGCTCGCAACAGCCGGAGCCGGACGACGGGCAGTCCTGACCGATTCACGTGTCGGACAGCAGCCGTCGCTCCCGTCGCGGTAGCCCGCCGACCACGAGCCGGTAGGAATGGTCGATCATCTCGCGGAGCTCGCCGTCGGGGACGGAGCCGTCGACGTCCACGGTGTTCCAGTGCCGCTTGTTCATGTGGTATCCCGGACGAACCGCCGCGTAGGAGGTACGCAGCGCCAGGGCCAGCTCGGGCTCGCACTTGAGGTTGATGCTGACGGGGTCCCCGTCGAGCGGCACCAGCGCGAACATCCGCCCGCCGACCTTGAACACCGCGACACCGTCGCCGAAGGGACAGTCCTCGACCGCTCCCGGCAGGGCGGTGCAGGCGTCGAGCAGTTCGTCCCGCGTCATCTGGCCTACGGGTTGGCGTAGACGCGACGCGGCGCGAGGAGTACCGCCGCGCGACGCTCCGCGGCCATCACCTTGTCGTAGGTGTCCCAGTCGTCGTGCGTACCGCCGGCGGCACGGAAGACGTCCCGCAACAACAGCCGCAGCGCCTCGCCGTCGACGCCGGGATACGGGTCGTCCGGGCCGATGATCTCGGCGTCTCCTTCGACGGACGCCCATTGCCAGCCCGCCCGCGCGACGATCGTGACGCGCGGGTCGGCGCGCAGGTTGTGCAACTTGCGCGAGCCGCCGACGGCGACGAGCCCGACCACAGGTACCCCCCGCAGGGGATGTTCCAGCACTCCCGCGTTGACGACCGACGCCTGGACACTGCCGTCGCGCCGCAGGGTGTTGACGACACAGAGACCGTGGTCACGAGGCACCAGCTCGGCAAAGGCCGCGAGATCAGTCACCAGCCGAGCATGACACGGGCCCGGCGGCCAGGTCTAGTTGGTCAGCTAACTAAGCGTAGATGCCCCGTATCCGAGGGGGTCGCCAGCTCCTGGCGTGTCGACGCAGGCACCGGACGGCTTCGACTGCCGCTACCTTCGTTGTCGGAGATGGACACGAGCGAGCGGGGCTGGCGGGGGTTTCTCGCCGCAGCGGACGTCGCTGACTGGGTGGTGTTGCACGGCGGAGCGACGGCGGTGTTCCCGGTGTCGTCCCTCGGCGACGCGGCACGGCTTGCCGACGCGGTGGCGCAGGTGCCTGGCATCGAGGGCGCGGGTGTGCTGATCACCCTCGCCGACGACCGGCTCACCGTGCGGTTGACGCGCGGCATGGGCCAGCTGGAGCCGCGCCACGTCGAGCTCGCGCGAGCGGTCTCGACGGTCACGCGACGGCACGGAGTCGCCGCGGATCGGGCGCGGGCACAGGAGGTCCAGCTCGCCATCGCGGCACACCCGGAGAGCGTCGACGTCGGCTTCTGGCGGGCCGTCCTCGGTACGTCGAGCTGGCCGACGACAACGCAGTCGACCCACTCGGGCACGGGTCGACGGTCTGGATGCAGGATCTCGACGAGCGCAAGCCTGCGCGACACGCGATGCACGTCGACGTGTCCGTCGCCCGCGAGCACGTCCGGGCCCGCCTCGCGGCCGCACTCGCCGCGGGGGGCCGCGTCGTCCACCACTGGGACGCACCCGAGGCCTGGACGCTCGCCGACCGCGCGTACGCGGCCGCGATCGCGGCCGCCGGTATTCTCTCGGTGCGCCTGTACGACCGCTTCTCACCGCGAAGCCTCGGGGTCGCCTCGTTCATCCTGATCGCGATCGGCCTCGTGGTGGTCGCGTTCACCCTCGGCAACGACCGGAGCACCGTCGTCGTCCTGGGCCTGCTCGTCGTCGGCATCGGCGCATTGCGCGGCATGGCGAACAACGCCTCGAACGCGCTCGGCGCCGCGTTCGCGAGCGTCCCGGCTGTCGGGCTGTTGGGCGTGTTCCTCGCCTCGGGCTACAGCCGGGCCGATCTGCCGCCCGAGCTCCAGGTGCAGGCACTTTTCCACGACGTCAACTTCGTCGCCGATGACGAGTTGAGGAGTGCGCTCGACGCGACCTCGGCGACGCCGAAGCAGGTGGAGGAGGCGGTCGCGATCAACGAGGACGCCAGGCTCCGCGCGCTGCGGGCCTCGTTCCTGATCGTGGGCGCGATCTCGTTGTCGGCGATCTTCCCGGCGTGGAGACTGCCGAGGCACGCGCCGGGCGAGCTGTCGGCAGAGGACATCGTGAGTGAGGCGGGCGGATACAGTCGCGTCCGGTGACCCCTCGGTTAGGAGTGGACCTTGACGCCTCCCAAGGCGCCGATGAGCGTTCCGGACGGCGCCACCTCGGTGTATACCGACGGCGCGTGTTCCGGCAATCCCGGAGCCGGAGGGTGGGCCTGGGCGATCGATCGCGACACCTGGGCCTCGGGCTCCGAAGCGGCCAGCACGAACCAGCGGATGGAGATCCGAGCCGCGCTCGAGGCGGTCACCGCCATCGACGGGCCGCTGCTCGTGGTGAGCGACTCGACGTACGTCGTCAACTGCTTCCGCGACCTCTGGTGGACCGGGTGGCTGGACCGCGACTGGATGAACTCGCAACGAAAGCCCGTGGCCAATCGCGATCTGTGGGAGCCGCTGGTTCACGCCGTCAACGAACGGGGCGACGTCGCCTTCCGTTGGGTGAAGGGGCATTCGGGTCACCAGATGAACGACTTCGTCGACCATCTCGCCGTGGTGGCGAGCCAGAGCATCGGCTGATCTCGAACCACCGTACCGCGACTGGCCGGCGGTGCGGTCAGATGGGCGCGGCGCCTTGAGCGCGGCGGATCGGCGCGAGCGTCCGCACCGGGTCCTTGGTGAGGAACTCGGTGATCAGCAGGTTGCACAGGTCGGGCTTCTCGACGAGCAGGCCGTGCGACGTACCCGGCACGACGGCGAGCTCCGCGTCCGGCAGGCTGCGGTACATCTCGACGGCGTGCTCGAACCGGACTTCGTCGTCGTCGGCGACGATGACCAGCGTGCGGCAGTCGAGCCCGCGGAGGTCGTCCGGGCCGAATGCCGGCTCCCGCGCGTGCATCGCGGCGAGCTTGTCGACCACGGTGTCGTAGTGCTCCGGGCCGTCGGGCGAGAGCTCGGCGTAGCTCTCCCGCAGGAAGTCCGGCGGCTCGCCGTCCAGTACGCCGTCGGCCCAGCCGTCGCGATGGGCCACGCCGGTAGCGAGCACCAACCGTCGCACGAGGTCGGGCCGGCGCAGCGCGACGGTCAGCACGAGCGACGCGCCGTCACTGCACCCGAGCAGGTGGACCGGCGCACCGACGACAGTCTCGACGAACTCGACGGTGTCCGCGGCCATCGACTCGAAGCTCGCGGGACCCTCGACGTCTCGGG
>JAFMQP010000363.1 GCA_017354575.1 Acidothermales bacterium
GACGCTTGCCACCGGGCTCGGCCTCGACCCGGCTGTCGTCACACGCACCATCACCGAGTTCAACGAGGCGATCGTGCCCGGCGGCACCTTCGACCCCGCGATCCTCGACGACTGCCGTACTGAGGGCCTGCGTCCGGCCAAGACCCACTGGGCGCAGCCGCTCGACCGGCCGCCGTACCACGCGGTCGCGATGCGGCCAGGGATCACCTTCACCTACATGGGAGTCGCCGTGGACGCCGACGCGAGGATCCGCAGGAGGGACGGCGCGTCGTTCGGCAACGTCTTCGCCGCCGGCGAGATCATGTCCGGCAACGTGCTGAGCACCGGCTACCTCGCCGGGTTCGGGCTGACGATCGGCAGCGTCTGGGGCCGGATCGCGGGAACCGGGGCGGCCCGTCATGTCCGTTGATGCGAAGACGTCGCTCGACCTGCTCGTCGAAGAGGCGGCGCGTCAGCTGAACATCTGCAACGCCTGCAGGTACTGCGAAGGCTACTGCGCGGTGTTCCCCGCACTGGAACGCCGTAACCTGCTCGCCGAGAGCGACGTGACGCAGCTCGCCAACCTGTGTCACGACTGCCGCGCGTGCTTCGACGCGTGCATGTACACGCCGCCCCACGAGTTCGCCGTGAACATACCGAAGGTGCTTTCGGAGGCGCGGCTCGAGTCGTACGAACGCTACGTCTGGCCCGCGCGTGTGCCGCGGTTGTTCCGCGGCTGGCCGGGTGTGTTCGCCGGAGCGGTCGTCGCCTCGGTCGTACTGGTCGTGATCGCGCTGTCGACCGTAGGCCCCGCGGCGCTGGTGGCGACACCTCACGGCGCGTTCTCGCCCTACGAGGTCATCCCGTACCCCGCACTGCTCGGCGTGATATTCGCGCCGACTGTCTACGCGTTGGCCGTCATGGCGATGGCGGCACGCCGATTCTGGGTGGACGTCGGCGGTGACGCTGTGCCGTTCCGGTTCCGGGCGGTGTGGCGCGCCGTGGCCGACTCGTTGAGCCTGCGCAACCTCCGCGGTGGCGGGGAGGGGTGCTACTACCCGGACGACGAGAAGCCTTCCGCGGCACGGCGTCGGCTGCACGGCATGGTCGCGTACGGGTTCGGCCTGTGCTTCTTGTCGACGGCCTCCGCCGCCGTCCTGCAGGACCTGCTCGGTGACGATCCGCCGTACCCACTGGTCTCGGTGCCGGTCATCTCGGGGCTCCTGGGCGGGACGGGCCTGGTCCTGGGCTGCACCGGGCTACTGCGGCTGAAGGCGGTGTCGTCGAAGGTCACCAGCTTCGCGCACATGACCGTCAAGGACTACGGCCTGCTCGTCGCGCTGAACTTCCTCGCGTTGAGCGGACTGGCGGCGTTCCTCGTCCGGGACACGGCCGCGTTCGGCATCGTCTTCCTCGTACACATGGCGGCGGTGGCGTTGACGTTCGCGGTCGCTCCGTACGGCAAGTTCGTCCACGTCGTCTACCGCTTCCTCGCCCTCGTCCGCGACCACCTCGAGTAGGCGCGCTAACCCTCGGCTTGACACCTTGACTCCGGCTGCCGGTACGGCATACTGCTGTGTACCGCGATACACCATAGACCAACAAATGGAGGGTCTGTCGTGGATACTTCGAGGCTGAGCAGGTCTGTGGTATTACTCGCAGCGGCGGTGGCAGTCACCATGAGTGCCGCGGCGTGCGGAGGCTCGAAGGGGGATTCGGCAGGCGGGCCGATCACTGTGAAAGAGGGGGCGATCGGCGACGACATCTCGTTCGAGATGCAGTACGTCGCCGACAAGGACGGCTTCTTCAAGAAGCAGGGCTTGAAGACCGAGCAGATCACGACCAGCTCCGGCGTGACCGCCACGCAGGCGTTGATCTCCGGCGACCTGGACGTCGTAAACGCGGGCGGGTCGGAGATCCTGAAGGCGATCGCCAAGGGAGCGAAGCTCAAGATCATCGCTCCGGACATCGAGACGTTCCCCTACCTGCTGGTCTCCGGCAAGGCCATCACTACCGCGCAGCAGCTGAAGGGAAAGGCCGTCGGGATCAGCCAGGTCGGTTCGTCCTCCTACTACGGAGTGGTCGCCGGCCTGCAGGCGCTCGGCGTGCCGAAGGACTCGGTCTCCCTCAGGCAGGTCGGTGGCGAGAGCGCACGCCTCGGCGCCGTGTCGTCGGGTGCGGTGGCCGCCACCGCGGTCGGGGCGCAGCTCAAGTCCGGGGTGGCGAAGGCCCATCTCAACGTGCTCGCCAACCTGGCGAGTGATCACATCGCTTACGCACAGGACTATCTCGTCACGACGGAGAAGTTCATCTCCGACCACCCGGGGTTCGTCACGAAGTACCGCAAGGGACTCGAGCGGGCCCGTGCGTTCCTGTTCGATCCCAAGAACAAGACCGAAGTCTTGAAGGACTTCAAGGATCTCTTCCAGGTCGACGCGAACTCGCCGGTACCCGAGGACGCGTACGAGTACACGATGCAGGAGAAGGGTCCGTACCTCTTCCCCGAGGGCCTGAAGGTCTCGAAGAAGGTGTTCAACAACACCGTGAAGCTGACCGACGTGTCTATCGGGGACCGTCCTCTCTCGGACCTCGTCGCCGACGGTGTCCCGTTGACGGACTGAGAGCGGTGTGGCCGAAAGGGAGGAGCAGCGTGGAGGACCGACCCGTCGCCGTCGAGATAGAGGACGTCTCGCTGTCGTACGACGGCGTCAAGACGGGCCGTGTGGAAGCGGTGCGACGGTTCTCGCTCACGGTCCACCACAACGAGGTCGTGTGTCTCGTCGGCCCGTCCGGCTGTGGCAAGACGAGCCTGTTGCGTGCGGTGGCGGGGCTGCAGCCGCTGCAGGAGGGCACTGTGGACATCCATGCGATGGAGGGTCAACCGCCCATCGCGGTGATCTTCCAGAGCCCGTCGCTCTTCCCCTGGCGTACGGCGCTGGACAACGCCGCATACGGCGTGGAGTGCATCACCAAGAACAAGAAACTGGCCAGGGAGAAGGCGCTCCGCGCGCTCGAACTGGTGGGCCTCGGATCCCAGGCCGAGTTCTACCCGAGCCAGCTCTCCGGAGGCATGCAGCAACGGGTGAACGTCGCCCGTGCCATCGCGTTGGAGCCCGCTCTGCTGTTGCTGGACGAGCCGTTTGCGAGTTTGGACGCCCAACTGCGTGAACGGTTGCAGACGGAGCTGCTCAGGATTCTCGCCGCGACCAACGCGACGGCTCTGTTCGTCACCCACCAGGTGGAGGAAGCCGTCTACCTGGCCGACCGGGTAGCCGTCATGGACGCCCACCCGGGAACGCTGCGCTCGGTGATCGACGTCGAGCTCGACAAGTCGTCGAGCCTCGACGTGATGCGCAGCAAGGAATTCCTCCACATCTGTGACGCGGTGCGGGAACAGCTGGGCGACGTCCCCGCAGAGATGGTGACACGTGCCTAGGAGGAAGCCGTCCATGCGAAGCAAGGATCTTTGAAGCCCGCGCGGAGCCAAGGAGGTCACACGTGCCTGCCCTATTCCCCAGTGCCAGAAGAGCTTCCCGGGCACGTCCGATGGCCGGACCTGCGTCCTCGACCTCGCAACTGCGGACGGTCAGCCGGGTGCCGCCGGCTCGACCGGGATGGTGGAGCCGATGGACCGCGAAGACCTACAGGGAACGGATCACTCTGTGGTTGACAGCGGCGGTCGCGCTCGCTGTCGCATG
>JAFMQP010000364.1 GCA_017354575.1 Acidothermales bacterium
CGCCGCGGCGAAGATCGTCAACAAGGCCAAGGCACAGAACGTGCCGGTGCTCTCCTACGAGCGGCTGATCCTCAACTCCTCACCCGACTGGTACATCTCGTTCGACAACGTGAAGGTCGGGGAAGAGCAGGGCAAGTCGCTGTTGAGCAGGATGGGCCAGCTGGGCACCACCAAGAAGGGCGACGTCGTGATGATCAACGGGTCGCCAACCGACAACAACGCCAAGCAGTTCAAGCAGGGCGTGCACTCCGTTCTCGACGGCAAGGTCACCGTCGGCAAGGAGTACGACACTCCCGACTGGAGCCCGGACAACGCCCAGAAGGAGATGGACCAGGCGTTGACCGCGTTGGGACAGAAGAAGATCGTGGGCGTCTACGCGGCCAACGACGGCACGGCCGGCGGTGCCATCGCGGCACTGAAGAAGGCCGGCGTCAACCTGTCGCAGGTGCCGGTCACCGGTCAGGACGCGGAGGTCGCGGGTCTGCAGCGGATCGTCGCGGGCGAGCAGTACATGACGATCTACAAGCCGATCAAGCAGGAGGCGACCGACGCGGCGAACATCGCGTACAACCTGCTGCAGAACAAGAAGCAGACGGCACAGGTGATGACGGACAACGGCAGCAAGGCCAAGATCCCGTCGACGTTCCTGCCGGTGTACGCGGTCACCGCGAAGGACATCAAGCCCGTCGTCATGAAGGACGGCTGGGTCACGTACCAGCAGCTGTGCTCCGGCCAGTTTGCCGCGGGCTGCAAGAAGAACGGCATCACCGGCCCGTGACGCCGGGCTCGTGCCGGCACGTGGGCGTGCGTGCCGGCACGAGCAGGAAAGGAGACTCCACGTGGACGCACCCGCATTGCAGCTTCGAGGAGCGAGCAAGCGGTTCGGGGCGGTGCAGGCACTCGAGGGCGTCGATCTCGACGTACGCTCCGGCGAGGTCGTCGCGCTCGTCGGTGACAACGGTGCCGGGAAGTCCACCCTCATCAAGGGGATCGCCGGCGTGCAGCCGTTCGACGAGGGCGAGATCAGCATCGCCGGCGCCGTCGCTCGGATCATGACACCGCAGCAGGCGGCGGCGTACGGGATCGCCACCGTCTACCAGGACCTCGCGCTGTGCGACAACCTCGACGTCGTCGCCAACCTCTTCCTCGGCCACGAGCCGCTGAAGCTACGCCGCCTCGACGAGACCAGCATGGAGAAGCAGGCGCACACTCTCCTGGCCGAGCTTTCCGTGCGGATCCCTTCGGTGCGGACGAAGGTCGCGTCGCTGTCCGGCGGGCAGCGGCAGTCGGTGGCGATCGCGCGGTCGCTCATCGGCCAGCCGAAGGTGGTGCTGCTCGACGAGCCGACGGCCGCGCTCGGCGTCGCGCAGACGGCGCAGGTGCTGCAGTTGGTGAGCCGGCTGCGCGAACAGGGTCTCGCGGTGATCCTCATCAGCCACAACCTCGCCGACGTCTTCGCGGTCAGCGACCGCATCGAGGTGTTGCGGCTCGGCCGCAACGGCGGCGCGTTCCGCACCAGCGAGGCGCGCAACGAGGACGTGGTCGCCGCGATCACGGGCGCCACCCAGGAACGCTTCGGCCAGGCGCTCGCCGAGGCACAGGCCGAGCACGCGGGAGGCGGCGAATGAGCACCACGATGGAGAAGGACCCGCGGCTCACCGAGACGGACCGCTCGTTCGGCGGCTACGTCACGTCGGCCGGACGCCGGATCGCCTCCGGAGACCTCGGCTCGCTGCCCGTCATCGTCGGGCTGGTGGTCACCTGGATCATCTTCACGCTGCTCAACGACCGCTTCCTGTCGGCGTTGAACATCACCAACCTGATGCTGCAGATCGCGGCCACGGGCACCATCGCCGTCGGCGTCACGTTCGTGCTGCTGCTCGGCGAGATCGACCTTTCCGTCGGGTCGGTGAGCGGCGTCACGTCCGCGATCCTCGCGGTGCTCATCACGCGGTCGGGCTGGGGCAACGGCCCCGCCGTCGTCGCGGCGGTCGTCGTGGGCGTGCTCATCGGACTGATCCACGGCACGCTGTTCACGAAGGCGCGGATGCCCGCGTTCGTGGTCACGCTGGCCGGTCTGATCGGCTGGCAGGGCCTGCAGCTGTACGTGCTGGGCCAGGGTGGTTCCATCAACATCCCCGACGGCCCCGTCACCGCGCTGACCGACCAGTTCCTCGTGCCCGCCTACGGCTGGGGGCTCGCGGCGATCTGTGTGCTGGGCTTCGGCGCCGTCCAGTTCACCCGACGAACGGCGCGCTCGCGTGCCGGTCTGCCGACGGGCGACGTGACGCTGCTGATCCTGCAGATCGTCGGCCTCGCCGTCGTGCTCGGCGTCACCGTGCTCGTGCTGAACGCGGACCGCGGAGTGCCGATGGTGATCCTGGTGTACCTGGTCATCATCGTGGTGTGCGCGTTCCTGTTGCGGCGTACGTCGTTCGGCCGTCACCTGTTCGCCGTGGGCGGGAACATCGAGGCGGCTCGGCGCGCGGGTATCCGCGTCGACGCCGTACGCATCGCCGCGTTCACGATCTCGTCCGCGCTGGCTGCAGTCGGCGGCATCCTGGCCGCCAGCCGGCTCACAGCGGTGACCCAGAGCAGTGGCGGCGGCGACGTCCTGCTCTACGCGATCGCTGCGGCCGTCATCGGCGGCACGAGCCTGTTCGGCGGCCGCGGCAGCGTATGGTCCGCGCTGCTCGGCATGATCGTCATCGGCTCGATCACCAACGGGCTCGACCTGCTGAGCGTCAGCTCCGCGGTCCGGTTCATGGTCATCGGCCTGGTCCTGGTCGTCGCCGTCCTGCTCGACTCGCTGTCCAGACGCGGCCAACCCCAACGCCGCTGACGCTGTCGTCGTGGGCGGGGAAGCCGTGGCGTAGGGCAACGAAGGCCGCGGCAGAGCACGACCACCAGCAACTCCATACCTGCTGCGCCTCCAGCGGGCAGCGCGGATCGCGGTTGCCGAACGCAGATCGTGCGGTACCCCGAGCAGTTCGAGGTCGTCGGCTGGAGGTCACTTCGCCTTCGGGCGGAAGTGGACGAAGACGCGGCCGAAGTTCTTCGCGTCCTTCTCGACTCGGTGGTAGCGCGCCTTGACGTCCTTGCGGTCGAGGTAGCGCAGCACGTGCTTCTTCAGCTGCCCCGACCCCTTGCCCGGGATGATCTCGACCAGGGTCGCCTTCTTCGCGACGGCCTCGTCGATGACGTCCTCGAGCGCCCGGTCGATCTCGATCCCGCGGTTGTAGATGTCGTGCAGGTCGAGCTTGATCTTCCGCATCCGGCCGTCCTCTCCGACGAGGGAAGTCTGCCACGCCCCCCGTCGTTGACCGTCATATGGCTGTCGACGTCGTCGTGATCGGCGCCGGCCAGGCGGGCCTCTCGACCGGGTACCACCTGCGCCGGCTCGGTTTCGCACCCGAGACCGGCTTCGTCGTCCTCGACGCCGACACCGCTCCCGGCGGCGCGTGGCGGCACCGCGCCGGCTCGCTCACCATGGCCAAGGTGCACGGCGTCTTCCGACTCCCCGGCGCCCCCTTCGACCCGTCCGAGCACGACGCCGGCGCTCCCGTGGCCGACGTCGTCGCCGCGTACCTCGCCGACTACGAACGGCGGTTCGCGCTGCCCGTCCACCGCCCGGTGTCGGTCCGCTCGGTCTCCCGCGACGGCCACCGGCTG
>JAFMQP010000101.1 GCA_017354575.1 Acidothermales bacterium
CGAGACCCACCTCGACCTCGAAGAAGTCCGCGCGCTGGCTCAGCTGGAAGCCGGCCTGCCCGCCCTCCTGGCCGATGCCGACCCGGCCGGCACCGGCGAACACCGGGCGGCTGACGAAGAACGGCGTCACGTGCTTGACGATGTCGGCGAACGGCGTCGACCTGCGCATCAGGTAGTTCTCGTGGCAGCCGTACGACGCGCCCTTGTTGTCGGTGTTGTTCTTGTACAGCACGATGGGTGCCGCGCCGGGGATCTGCGCCGCCCGGCGCAGCGCCTCGAGCATCACGCGCTCACCGGCCTTGTCCCACAGCGCGGCGTCGCGCGGGTTCGTGCACTCGGGCGCGGAGTACTCGGGGTGCGCGTGGTCCACGTACAGCCGCGCGCCGTTGGTCAGGATGACGTTCGCGAGGCCGAGGTCCTCGTCCGTGAGCTGGCTCGCGTCGGCGGCGTCCCGGGTGACGTCGAAGCCGCGGGCGTCGCGCAGCGGCGTCTCCTCCTCGAAGTCCCATCTGGCCCGCCGTGCCCTGGCGGCCGCGGCGGTCGGGTACGAGTTCACGATCTGTGACGAGGTGAGCATCGCGTTCGCGCCCGGCTGACCGGGCACGGAGATGCCGTACTCGGTCTCGATGCCCATGATGCGGCGCACCGCTCCCCCGTCAGCTGGCGCACCCTCTGCCGTCATGCGGTGAAGCCTACGTCCTCAGAGTCGTCGCTGCCGGAAGGACAGGTCAGAGGTACTGGCCCGTGTTGGCGACCGTGTCGATCGAACGGCCCTCGGACACGCCCTCCTTGCCGGAGACGAGGGTACGGATGTAAACGATCCGCTCGCCCTTCTTACCGGAGATACGGGCCCAGTCGTCGGGGTTGGTCGTGTTCGGGAGGTCCTCGTTCTCCTTGAACTCGTCGACGATCGCCTGCAGCAGGTGCTGGACGCGCAGGCCCTTCTGCCCCGTCTGCAGGAAGTCCTTGATCGCCATCTTCTTGCCCCTGCCGACGATGTTCTCGATCATCGCGCCGGAGTTGAAGTCCTTGAAGTAGAGCGTCTCCTTGTCGCCGTTGGCGTAGGTGACCTCCAGGAAGCGGTTCTCCTCGACCTCGGCGTACATCCGCTCGACGACGCGGTCGATCATCGCCTGGACGCAGGCCGACTCGTCGCCGCTGAACTCCTCCATGTCGTCGTGGTGCAGCGGCAGCTTGGGGGTTACGTACTTGGAGAAGATGTCGCGGGCGGACTCGGCGTCCGGGCGCTCGATCTTTATCTTCACGTCGAGACGCCCCGGCCGGAGGATCGCGGGGTCGATCATGTCCTCGCGGTTGGACGCGCCGATGACGACGACGTTCTCCAGCCCCTCGACGCCGTCGATCTCGCTCAGCAGCTGCGGCACGATGGTGTTCTCGACGTCGGAGCTGACGCCCGACCCGCGGGTGCGGAAGATGGAGTCCATCTCGTCGAAGAAGACGATCACGGGCGTGCCCTCCGTTGCCTTCTCCCTGGCCCGCTGGAACACCAGCCGGATGTGCCGCTCGGTCTCGCCGACGTACTTGTTGAGCAGCTCGGGGCCCTTGATGTTGAGGAAGTAGGACTTCCCGTTCGGCCGGCCGGTCTTCTGCGCGACCTGCTTGGCCAGGCTGTTCGCCACCGCCTTCGCGATCAGCGTCTTGCCGCAGCCGGGAGGACCGTAGAGGAGGACGCCCTTGGGCGGGCGCAGCTCGTGTTCGGCGAACAGGTCACGGTGCAGGTACGGCAGCTCCACGGCGTCGCGGATCTGCTCGATCTGGGTGCCGAGGCCGCCGATGGACGAGTAGTCGATGTCCGGCACCTCTTCGAGGACGAGCTCCTCGACCTCGGACTTCGGGATGCGCTCGTAGACGAACCCGGCACGGCCGTCCATGAGCAGCGCGTCGCCCGCACGCAGCGGCTTGTCCTTGATGGTGTCGGCGAGGCGGACGATCCGCTCCTCGTCGGTGTGCCCGATCACAAGAGCACGATCGCCGTCGGCGAGCAGTTCCTTCAGCATGACGACGTCGCCGACCTGCTCGAACGACAGTTTCTCGACGACGTTCATCGCCTCGTTGAGCATGACCTCCTGGCCGGGACGCAGCTGTTCGAGGTCGACGTTCGGGCTGACCGTGACACGCAGCTTGCGGCCGCCGGTGAACACGTCGATCGTGCCGTCCTCGTTGGTGGCGAGGTACGCGCCGAAGCTTGCCGGTGGCTGAGCGAGCCGGTCGATCTCCTCCTTGAGGGCGACGATCTGCTCGCGCGCCTCGCGGAGCGTGGCGGCCAGGCGTTCGTTCTGGGCCTGCTCCTTCGCGAGCGCGCTCTCGGTCGCCGCGAGCCGGTGCTCGATCGCACGGACGCTTCTCGGGGACTCCGGCCCGCGGCTGCGCAGCATCGCGAGCTCGTCCTCGAGAGAGGAGACCTGGGCCAACAGGTCCCGGATCTCCTGCTCCTGGCGCGCCGCGCGCGCTTCCGCGTCGTCACGAGCTGACACGCGCGTTCACCTCCTCGGTCACAGCTACCAATACCCGACCCTACAGTCGCGGACACCCTCCCGCCGAGTTCCCGGCGCCGATTTGGCCGATTCGCGATCAACCGTCGCCGGGACGCGCGCCGGGCGCGGGACGGCGCTTGCGGGCGGGCGGGACGACACCGTCGGCGAGGCGTCGCGCCGTGACGAGGAAGCCGGTGTGCCCGACCATGCGATGGTCCGGGCGTACGGCCAGGCCGTCGACGTGCCAGGTACGCAGCATCGTCTCCGCGGCAGCGGGCTCGTCGAAGCCGCCGCTGTCGCGCAGCGCCTCGACTACACGGGACAGCTGCGTCGTGGTGGCGACGTACGCGCAGACCACGCCGCCGGGCGTCAGCACCTCGTGCACGCGCGCGAGGCAGTCCCACGGCGCGAGCATGTCGAGCACGACGCGGTCGACCTCGGTCTCGGCGAGCGCGTCGGTCAGCTCGCCCACGGTGAGCCGCCACGCGGGGTGCGGGCCGCCGAAGAACTGCTCGACGTTACGGCGGGCGATCTCCGCGAAGTCCGCGCGTTGCTCGTAGGACGACACCAGCCCGTCGTCGCCGACGGCGCGCAGCAACGAGCAGGTCAGCGCGCCGGAGCCGGCGCCCGCCTCGACGACCCGCGCGCCGGGGAACACGTCGGCACCCGCGACGATCTGAGCCGCGTCCTTCGGGTAGACGACGGCGGCGCCGCGGCTCATCCGCAGCGTGTAGTCGGCGAGGAGCGGGCGGAACACGAGGTACGCCGCGCCCGACGTGCTGCTGACGACGCTGCCCTCGGGACGCCCGAGCAGGTCGTCGTGGGCGATGGCGCCGTGGTGGGTGTGGAACTGCCGGCCGGGCTCGAGGACGAGCGAGTGCCGGCGGCCCTTGTTGTCGGTGAGCTGGACGACGTCGCCGACGCGGAACGGGCCGCGGCGGTGCGCGGCCCCTGTGGGTTCGGTCACGACCCCATCCTGCTGGGGACCCGTCGCTGCCATCAGAGGGTGGAGGCTACCCGGTGGAGACGGCGCGTTCGACGTCGGCCGTGGCCAGCACGCCCGCGAGCCGGGAGCTGCCCGGCTCGACGACGAGGTACTCGGGTGCCGGCTTGCGCTGCATGGCCTTGATGAGCTCCTCGCCGTCGAGGTCGGCGGTGAGCACGACGCTGTCGTCCAGCGACTTCGACAGCGCCGAGACCGCCACCCACGGCCACCGCTCCTGCGGTGTCGCGACCACGGCGGACTCGTTGACGATCCCGGTGGGATGCCCCGTCGAGTCGGTGACGACGAGCGCGCGCATGCCCGACTCGCGGGCCCGCCTGATCGCCTCGCCGAGCGGCAGGTCGCCGGGGACGGAGAGCGCCGGTCGCAACAGGGTGCGTGCCTGGGCGCGGGGCAGCCGCGAGCGGACCTGCTGGACGCGCAGCACCTGGGTGGCGCCGGACCACAGGAACATCGCGATCAGGCCGCCCCATACGATGTCGACGATGCCGGGCTGGCCGTTGCCCGTGACCATCCCCCAACCGGCCGCCGCGAAGACGACGACGACCGCGAGGCCGCGCCCGGCCCAGGCCGCGGCGACGGTGCCGGTGGAGCGGCGTCGTGCGATCTTCCACACCGCCGAGCGGACGATGGCGCCGCCGTCGAGCGGCAGGCCCGGCAGCAGGTTGAACGCCGCGACGATCGCGTTGACGAACGCGAGCTGGCCGGCGAGCAGGTGCGGCACCGAGCCGTCTGGCAGCGCCGCGAACAGGCCGAACGAGACACCCGCGATCACGATCGACGCCGCGGGGCCCGCCGCGGCGACGAGGAACTCCTTGCGCGGGGTGTCCGGCTCGTCGAGCGTCGACACGCCGCCCAGCAGCCACAGCGTGATCTGCCGTACCTCGAGCCCGAGCCGGAGCGCCACCACGGAGTGGCTCAGCTCGTGCACGAGCACCGAGAGCAGCAGGAAGACGGCGTACGCGAACGAGACCGCCCACTTCCACGCCCCGATGCCGGGCTGGTGCGACTCGACGTACGGACCGAAGGTGTAGGTGATGAGGACCGCGACCAACAGCCAGCTGGGCGAGACGAAGACCGGGATTCCGAACGGCCGGCCGATGAGCACGCCGTTGCCCAACGTCCGGCTCGACCGGTCGTCGCCTTCGTCGCGGGTGCCCGCCATGCCCCAAGGCTACGGTCTTTGCCTGGGGATTGCCCGACCGCCCGACACGCCGACCCGGCGGGTCGAATCTGTCGGTGCGCGGCCCTATGGTCAGGGCAGAGACGAAGGGAGGGCGGGCATGACGCTGGACACCGAGATGCCCTCTGCGGAGGCCACCGCGACGGCCCGGCGTGCATTGTCGCCGAGCCGCGCCGGCGACTTCATGACCTGCCCGCTGCTGTTCCGGTTCCGGGTGATCGACAAGCTGCCGGAGCGTCCCAGTGCGGCGGCCGCGCGGGGCACCGTGGTGCACGCGGTCCTGGAACGGCTGTACGACCTGCCGCCGGGTGAGCGGACCCTCGCCCGCGCCGTCGAGCTCGTCGACCCGGAGTGGCAGCGGCTGGCCGAGGCCGAGCCCGGCCTGGAGGCGCTGTTCGAGGGCGACGACGCCGTCGCGCGCGACAGCTGGCTCACCGCGGCGCACGACCTGCTCGCCACGTACTTCCGGCTCGAGGACCCGAACCGGCTCGAGCCCGCCGAGCGTGAGCTGTACGTCGAGACGTCCCTCGACTCCGGGCTCGTCCTGCGCGGCTACGTCGACCGGCTCGACGTCGCGCCGGACGGCGACGTCCGGATCGTCGACTACAAGACCGGCACCGCGCCGTCCGAGCTGTTCGAGGCCAAGGCGATGTTCCAGATGCGGTTCTACGCGCTTGTGCTGTGGCATCAGCTCGGCCGGATCCCGCGGCTGCTGCAGCTGATGTACCTCGGCAACGGCGAGGTGCTGCGGTACCAGCCGGACGAGCACGACCTGCGGGCGACCGAACGCAAGATCCTCGCCCTGTGGCAGGCGATCGAGCGGGCCATCGAGCGCGGCGAGTTCCGTCCCCGGGCGAGCCGGCTGTGCGACTGGTGCGACCACCGGGCGCTCTGCCCGGAGTTCGGCGGCACGCCGCCGCCGCTGCCGGAGACCATCGCGCTCACCGACGTCGCCGACGCCCTCGCCGAGGTCCCGAACCCGCACAGCTCCGCCGCCGACATCTGACCGCCGCGGAGCCCGTCGCCTCCCCCGGGCGTCAGCGGGCGTTGAAGTACTTCGCCTCCGGGTGGTGCAGGACGATCGCGTCCGTCGACTGCTCCGGGTGCAGCTGGTACTCCTCGGACAGCTCGACGCCGATCCGGTCCGGACGCAGCAGCTCGACGATCTTCGTGCGGTCCTCGAGGTCGGGGCAGGCGCCGTAACCGAGCGAGAACCGCGCGCCGCGGTAGCCCAGCTTGAAGAACTCCTCGACGTCGTCCGGGTCGTCGGACGCGAGCGGCCGGCCGTCGGGCAGCACGAGCTCCTGCCGGATCCGCTGGTGCCAGTACTCCGCGAGCGCCTCGGTGAGCTGGACGGACAGGCCGTGCACCTCGAGGTAGTCGCGGTAGGCGTTCTTCTCGAACAGCTCGTGGGCGTAGTCGCTGATCCGGCTGCCGACGGTCACGAGGCTGAACCCGACGACGTCGGTCTCGCCGCTGTCCTGGGCGCGGAAGAAGTCCGCCAGGCACAGCCGGCGCTCCCTGCGCTGGCGCGGGAACGTGAACCGGCACCGCTCGCCGCCGTCCTCGGTGAGGACGATGAGGTCGTCGTCCTTGCTCACGCACGGGAAGTACCCGTAGACGACGCCCGCCTCGAGCACGTTCTCGGTCTGCAGCCGGTCGATCCAGTACCGCAGCCGCGGCCGGCCGTCGGTCTCGACGAGCTCCTCGTAGGTCGGGCCCTTGCCGCCGCGCGCGCCGCGCAGGCCCCACTGGCCCATGAACGTCGCCCGCTCGTCGAGCAGTGCGGCGTAGTCGGCGAGCGCGACGCCCTTGACGATGCGGTCGCCGTAGAACGGCGGCGTGGGCACCGGGTTGTCGGTGGCGACGTCGGAGCGCTTCGGCAGCTCGGCGAGCTCGGCCTCCTCGGCGGCACGTCGCTGCTCGGCGATCCGCTTCGACCGTTCCCTGCGCTCGCGGCGCTCCTTCGTCTTGGTGTCGTCCGGACCGTTCGGCTGCGCCTCCGGCGGGACGTGCCCGCGCCGCGCGGCCATCAGCGCGTCCATCAGCCGCAGCCCCTCGAACGCGTCCCGCGCGTACCGCACGTCGCCGTCGAAGATGTCCGCGAGGTCCTGTTCGACGTAGCCGCGGGTGAGCGCGGCACCGCCGAGCAGCACCGGCCACCGGTCCGCGACGCCGCGGCTGTTCATCTCCTCGAGGTTCTCCTTCATCACGACCGTCGACTTGACGAGCAACCCGGACATGCCGATGGCGTCCGCGCGGTGCTCCTCGGCTGCCTGCAGGATCGTGGACACCGGCTGCTTGATGCCGAGGTTGACGACCGTGTAGCCGTTGTTGGACATGATGATGTCGACGAGGTTCTTCCCGATGTCGTGCACGTCGCCTTTGACCGTGGCGAGGACGATGGTGCCCTTGCCGCTCTCGTCGGTGGACTCCATGTGCGGTTCGAGGTACGCCACCGCCGTCTTCATCACCTCGGCCGACTGCAGCACGAACGGCAGCTGCATCTGCCCCGATCCGAACAGCTCGCCGACGACGCGCATGCCCTCGAGCAGGTCGGTGTTCACGATCTCCAGCGGCGGGCGGTCCTGCATCGCGGCGTCGAGGTCGGCCTCGAGCCCGTTCGCCTCGCCGTCGATGATGCGTCGCTGCAGCCGTTCCCCCAGCGGCAGCGACGCGAGCTCCTCGGCGCGCGACTCCCGCGCCGCCTTCATGTCGACGCCCTCGAACAGCTCGATCAGCTTCTGGATCGGGTCGTAACCCTCGCGCCTGCGGTCGTAGACGAGGTCGAGCGCGACCTTGCGCTGCTCCTCGGGGATCCGCGCCATCGGCAGGATCTTGCTCGCGTGCACGATCGCGGAGTCGAGGCCCGCCTGCACGCACTCGTGCAGGAACACCGAGTTCAGCACGACGCGCGCGGCCGGGTTGAGCCCGAACGACACGTTCGAGACGCCGAGCGTGGTCTGCACCTCGGGGAAGCGGCGCTTCACCTCGCGGATCGCCTCGATCGTGGCGATGCCGTCCTTGCGCGTCTCCTCCTGGCCCGTCGCGACGGGGAAGGTCAGGCAGTCGACGATGATGTCCTCGGTGCGCATCCCCCAGTTCTCGGTGAGGTCGCGGATCAGCCGCTCGGCCACCCGCACCTTCCACTCGGTCGTGCGCGCCTGGCCGTCCTCGTCGATGGTCAGCGCGACGACCGCGGCGCCGAACTCGCGGATGAGCGGCATCGCCTTGGCGATCCGGGAGTCCGGCCCGTCGCCGTCCTCGTAGTTGACGGAGTTGACGACGCAGCGTCCGCCGAGCATCTCCAGCCCGGCCTCGAGCACGTCGCGCTCGGTGGAGTCGAGCACGATGGGCAGGGTGGACGCCGTCGCGAACCGGCCGGCGAGCTCACGCATGTCGGACGCACCCGCGCGCCCGACGTAGTCGACGTTGAGGTCGAGCAGGTGCGCGCCGTCGCGGATCTGCTCGCGGGCGATCTCGACGCAGGTGTCCCACCGCTCCGCGACGAGCGCCTCGCGGAACTTCTTGGAACCGTTGGCGTTCGTGCGTTCGCCGATGGTGAGGAACGTGGTGTCCTGCCGGAACGGCACGTGCTGGTAGAGCGACGACGTGCCGGGCTCGGGCCGCACCCTGCGCGGTGCGAGCGGGTTGGCGTGCACGCGCTCGACCAGTTGCCGCAGGTGCTCGGGCGTCGTGCCGCAGCACCCGCCGACGAGCGAGAGCCCGAACTCGCGGGTGAACGTGTCGTGCGCGTCCGCGAGCTCGGCCGGGGTGAGCGGGTAGGTGGCGCCGTCCGGTCCCAGCTGGGGCAGGCCGGCGTTCGGCATGCAGGACAAGCCGATGCGGGCGTGCTTGGCGAGGTAGCGGAGGTGCTCGCTCATCTCCTCGGGACCGGTGGAGCAGTTCAGCCCGATCAGCTCGATGCCCAGCGGTTCGAGCGCGGTGAGCGCGGCGCCGATCTCGGAGCCCAGCAGCATGGCGCCGTTCGTCTCGACGGCGACCTGGACGAAGATCGGCACGTCGACACCGGCGGCGTCGATCGACCGCCTGGCGCCGATGACCGCGGCCTTCGCCTGCAGCAGGTCCTGGCAGGTCTCGACGAGCACCGCGTGGACGCCGCCGGCGAGCAGCCCGTCGACCTCGGTGCGGTACGCGTCGCGCAGCTCCGCGAACGCGACGTGCCCGAGCGTCGGGAGCTTCGTGCCCGGGCCGACCGAGCCGATCACCCACCGTGGGCGCTCCGGCGTCGACCATTCGTCGGCGACCTCACGCGCGATCCGGGCGCCCGCCTCGGACAGCTCCTCGATCCGCTCGACGATGTCGTACTCACCCAGGTTGCCCAGGTTCGCGCCGAACGTGTTCGTCTCGATCGCGTCGACGCCGACCTCGAGATACGCCTCGTGCACCGACCGGACGACGTCGGTGCGGGTGACGTTGAGGATCTCGTTGCAGCCCTCGTGACCTTGGAAGTCGTCCATCGACGGATCCGCCGCCTGGAGCATCGTGCCCATCGCCCCGTCCGCCACGACCACGCGCTCGCGCAGTGCCTGTCTGAGGGACTCAGCGGTGGGAGAGAACACGGAACTCCTCCGGCATCGGCTCGGGACGGACACTCCACCATACGGCGTAGGCTGGCTTGCTCGAGGACGTACTCACGAAGGGGCATGTCGTTGATCGAGCTGGAGGACACCCTCCCCGCGCTGGTCCGGCCGACGGTGATCGCCGCGTTCGAAGGCTGGAACGACGCCGCCGACTCGGCGACGGGCGTGGTCGAGCACCTTGAGGAGGTGTGGAAGGCGCAGCCGTTCGCGGCGCTCGACCCCGAGGACTACTACGACTTCCAGGTCAACCGGCCCCAGGTCGCACTCGACGACGAAGGCGTCACCAGCAGCATCTCCTGGCCGTCCACCCGGCTGTCGTTCGCGCGGCCACCGCTCGCGCCCGGCGACGTGGTGCTCGTGCGCGGCATCGAGCCGTCGATGCGCTGGCGGACGTTCTGCCGGGACATCCTCGACCTCGCGACGCGGCTCGGCGCCACCACGGTCGTCACCCTCGGCGCGCTGCTCGCGGACGCGCCGCACACCAGGCCGGTGCCGGTGACCGGGATTACGAGCAACGAGGAGCTGCAGGCGAGCCTGTCGCTGGAACCGTCGCGCTACGAGGGCCCCACCGGGATCGTCGGCGTACTGCAGAGCGCCGCCACCGACCACGGCCTGCGCGCCGTCTCGTTCTGGGCGGCCGTGCCGCACTACGTCGCGCAGCCGCCGTGCCCGAAGGCGACGCTGGCCCTGCTGCAGCGGGTCGAGGACCTCGTCGACGCCACCGTCCCCATGGGCGACCTCCCCGAGCAGGCCAAGGCCTGGCAGCGGGGCGTCGACGAGCTGGCCAGGGAGGACGCCGAGGTCCGCGAGTACGTCGAGTCGCTGGAGCAGGAGCGCGACACCGTCGATCTCCCCGAGGCGTCCGGCGAGGCGATCGCGAAGGAGTTCGAGCGGTACCTCAAGCGGCGCCAGCGCGGCGACGGCCCGCCCGGGCCCGGCACTGTCGGGCCCACCGGCCCGACCGGTCCCGTGTGATGCCAGAACAAGGTGACGGCGACCTCGCCGAGGTCGTCGCGGCGGAGCGTGCGCTGCTCGACCCGCGGGTGCGCGGCGACCGTGCGCGGGTGGAGCCGTTGCTGCACGCGGATTTCGTCGAGTTCGGCTCGTCCGGCCGGCGGTGGGACCGCGGCGGGGATACTCGCGATGCTCGCCGTCGAGCCGCCCGCCGACGGCCCGGCCGCCACGGTCGACCGGGTCGACGCGGTCCGGCTCGCCGACGACGTCGTCCACCAGACCAACACCTCGCGA
>JAFMQP010000102.1 GCA_017354575.1 Acidothermales bacterium
GACCAACACCGACAAGCAGGACGGCGGCCGCAAGTACTACGTCGAGTGGATCGGCCACTACTACGTCCGCGGCGGTCACATGTACCACATCAGTGCCGCAGGCGACGCCCCGGCGGGCACACTGGGAGTGAACCTGCAGAAGACCCTCAACGACATCCGCACGCAGAGCGGTTGACAAGGAGCAATGTCGATCTCGGGAGACTGGCCGTTCACCGACATCACCACCGTCGGGCGGCGTGGCGACCTGCTGGTGCTCGCGGGCGTCGCGCCGGACGGCGCACCGGTCACGATCACCCGGCTCGCGCCCGGCCCGTCCACCGACGCCGCGCTGCACGACAGGTTCCGCGCCGCCGTCGAGCAGGTCAGGCGTAACCCGCGCCCCGGCCACCCGCCGGTGATGTGGGCCGACACCCGGACCCTCGTGCCCTGGGCGGCCACGTACGCCGACCCCGCGCACACCGGCGCGGACCTGATCGCGGCGGCGTTCGACCCGGCGGCGCCACCGCCGCCTGTCGCCCCGCCGCCTCCGGCGCCTGCCGCCGGCACGACGGAGGCCGTCCGCTCGTCGCGTACGTCGCTTCTCATCGGGATCAGCGCGGGTGTGGTCTCGCTGCTGCTCGTGCTCGGCATCGTCGTGGGCATGACCGTGCGGTCGGAGTCGTCGGCGAGCAACAGCCCCACGGCGACGTCCTCGTTCTCCGCGCCGCCGACCCAGCCGACGGCGGCCACGACCACCGACGGGCTCAGCACCGGCAGCCCGCAACCCAAGCCCACGTTGAAGAACGTGAAGCCGAAGTCGGTGTACGGCCCGACCTGGACCTCGTCCGACCCGGTGTACCCGATGGCGTTCGCGACCCTGCCGTGGGCGTTCCGTACGCCCAGCGACTTCGACTGCCTGATCACCGGCACGAGCACCGACGTCACGCAGCTCAGTTGCCTCAAGCTGTTCGCCGACCCCGGCGAGCAGCGCAGGGCCACCATCGTCGACCGCACCTGCCCCGGGACGAAGTGCACGACCGCCGAGCGCGAGCGGTTCCAGATGTACCCGAGCGGCGACAAGGTCGCGTGGAGGCGCAAGGACGCCACCACCTGGTACTACGTCAGGACGTTCACGAACCAGCAGAGCGGCGGCAAGTACTTCGGGTTCTACCTGAGCCACCTTTACCGCGACGGCTCGGGCCGCCTGCGCAAGCACCTGTCCGTCTACGCCGAGGCGCCGGTCGGCAGGTATGCCGTGCAGATCCAGAAGACGGTCAACGACATCCGCACCCAGAGCGGCTCCTGACGCCGCGACCCCCGGGACAACCTTGACACGGTAGTGCTAAGGTTTCCGCGATGGACGGTTTGACGATCGCCGAGGCGGCGGCCACCACGGGGTGGTCGGCGCGGATGCTCCGCTACATCGAGGACGCCGGGCTCGTGGCGTCGCGGCGCTCGTCGTCCGGGTACCGGCTGTACGGGCCGGAGGAGCTGCAGCGGCTGCGCACCCTGCGGGAGCTGCTGGAGAAGTACGGCCTCGCGCTGTCCGACATGGGCTTCGCCCGCCGGCTGCACCACGACGAGGCGCTCCGCGCGGCCGTCGACGAGTGGCTCGCGGCGAGCCCGCGCCGTCCGACCCACGTCGAACCGGCGGACTGGCTCGGCTGGGAGCAGGACAAACACGAGAGGCTGCTGGCAGCCGTGTATGCGAACAACGAGGAGCACACCGCATGACCGTTGACTTCAACGTCAAGGATCTTTCCCTCGCACCCGCGGGGCGCAAGCAGATCGAGCTGGCCGAGCACGAGATGCCCGGGCTGATGGCGATGCGCGCGCAGTACGGCGAGTCCAAGCCGCTGGCGGGCGCGCGGATCACCGGGTCGCTGCACATGACGGTGCAGACCGCGGTGCTGATCGAGACGCTCGTCGCCCTCGGCGCGCAGGTGCGGTGGGCCAGCTGCAACATCTTCTCCACGCAGGACGAGGCCGCGGCGGCGGTCGCGGTCGGGCCGCACGGCACGGTCGACGAGCCCGCCGGCGTCCCGGTGTTCGCGTGGAAGGGCGAGACGCTGCCGGAGTACTGGGAGTGCACCGAGCGCGCGCTCACCTGGCCCGACGGGCCGCCGAACATGATCCTCGACGACGGCGGGGACGCGACGCTGCTGGTGCACAAGGGCGCCGAGTACGAGAAGGCCGGCGGCGTCCCCGACCCGGCGTCGGCCGACAGCGAGGAGTTCCAGGTAGTCCTCGAACGGCTGACGGCGTCGCTCGCGGCGTCGCCGACCAAGTGGACGGAGATCGCCGCCGCGGTCAAGGGCGTCACCGAGGAGACCACCACCGGCGTGCACCGGCTCTACGAGATGGCGCGGGCGGGCACGTTGGCGTTCCCGGCGATCAACGTGAACGACTCGGTCACCAAGTCCAAGTTCGACAACAAGTACGGCTGCCGGCACTCGCTGATCGACGGGATCAACCGCGGCACCGACGTGCTGATCGGCGGGAAGACCGCCGTGGTGTGCGGGTTCGGCGACGTGGGCAAGGGGTGCGCGGAGTCGCTGCGCGGACAGGGCGCGCGCGTCCTGGTCACCGAGGTCGACCCGATCTGCGCGCTGCAGGCGGCGATGGAGGGCTACGAGGTCGCGCGGCTCGACGACGTGATCGGCGAGGCCGACATCGTGATCACCGCGACCGGCTGCTTCAACGTGGTCACCGCCGCGCAGATGGAGCGGATGAAGCACCTCGCGATCATCGGCAACATCGGGCACTTCGACAACGAGATCGACATGGCCGGGCTGGCGAAGACCCCCGGTGTGGTGCGGGAGAACATCAAGCCGCAGGTCGACCAGTGGACGTTCGCCGACGGGCACTCGATCATCGTGCTGTCCGAGGGCCGGCTGCTCAACCTCGGCAACGCCACCGGCCACCCGAGCTTCGTGATGTCCAACTCGTTCACCAACCAGGTGCTGGCGCAGATCGAGCTGTTCACGAAGACCGAGGCGTACCCGACCGGCGTGTACCGGCTGCCCAAGCACCTCGACGAGCAGGTCGCCCGGCTGCACCTGGACGCGCTCGGCGTCGAGCTCACCGAGCTCACCAAGGCCCAGGCCGACTACCTCGGCGTCCCGGTCGAGGGCCCGTACAAGTCCGACCACTACCGCTACTGATGCTGCTGCCGCCCGCCCCTTCGTAGGGGCGGGCGGGTCACCATGGCGAAGCGAACGACCAAGCGGCGCAGCGCGACGCACGACGTCGCGGACCTCGGCCTCGCGCCGTTCGGCGTCCGGCACATCGAGTGGGCGGCGCGGGCGATGCCGGTGCTCGGGCAGGTACGGGAGCGGTTCGCCGCGTCCCGGCCGCTCGCCGGGCTGCGCGTCGTCGGCTGCCTGCACGTCACGGCCGAGACCGCCAACCTCGTGCGCACGTTCGCGGACGCGGGCGCCGATGTGGCGCTCTGCGCGGCCAACCCGTTGTCCACGCAGGACGACACCGCAGCGGCGCTCGTCCGCGAGTACGGGATCGCCGTGCACGCGCGGGCCGGGATCGACCGGGAGACGTACTACGCGCACATCGTCGCCGTGCTGGAAGGCGGCGCGGACCTCGTCGTCGACGACGGCTGCGACCTCATCAGCACGCTGCACGCAGAACGCGCGGATCTGCTCGATCACGTCCGCGCCGGCACCGAGAACACGACCACCGGCGTCGTCCGGCTGCGCCAGATGGCGGCGGCGGGCGCGTTGCGCATCCCGGTGCTGGCGGTCAACGACACCCGCACCAAGCGGATGTTCGACAACCGGTACGGCACCGGCCAGTCGACGGTCGATGCGGTCATGCGTGCGACCAATATGCTGCTCGCGGGCCGCACCGTCGTCGTCGCGGGGTTCGGCTACTGCGGGCGTGGCGTCGCGGAACGGGCGAGGGGCCTCGGTGCGCACGTCGTCGTCACCGAGGTCGACCCGGTGAAGGCGCTGGACGCGACCATGCAGGGCTACACCGTCATGCCGATGGCCGACGCCGCGCCGCTCGGCGACGTGTTCGTCACCGTCACCGGCAACCGGGACGTCGTGACCGGGGACCACCTGCGCGCGATGAAGGACGGCGCGGTGCTCGCGAACTCCGGGCACTTCGACGTCGAGATCGACGTGCGCGCGCTGCGCGAGCTGGCGGAGTCGGTCGTCCCCGCGGTGCGGCCGCACGTCGACGAGTACGTGCTGGCCGACGGCCGCCGGCTGCTGCTGCTCGCCGACGGCCGGCTCGCGAACCTCGGCGCGGCAGAAGGTCACCCGGCCGCGGTGATGGACCTGTCGTTCGCCGACCAGGCGCTCGCCATCGCCTGGCTCGCCGAGCACGGCGGTGGGCTGGAGCATGGCGTCCACGACGTCCCCGAGGCGGTCGGCGCCGACGTCGGCGCGCTCGCCCTGGACGCCCTCGGTGTCCGCATCGACGCGCTGACGGACGTCCAGCGCGCCTACCTCGGCTCCTGGGACGAGGGATCCTGACTTCACATGGCGCCACTCGTCATTACATGGCGCGACTCGAAAAATTGCCCGGAACGCCCCATTCGAATCGAGCGGCGCCATGTGAAGTCGAGCGGCGCCATGTGAAGTGGAACCTGCCGGGGATCAGGGGTTGTGCCACGCGGGGCGGAGCCTGGCCTCCTCGCGGCGGCGGCGTTCGGCGAGGACGGCGGACAGGTACGCGTACGGCGTGACGCCGGGCGGGGGCGGCGGGGTGACGCGGGCGGAGACCTGCGCGGCGATCCGCTCGCCGAGCTGGGTGGCGACGGCCGGGGCGAAGTCCTCGTACCGGGTCAGGTACTGGCGTGCCGCGAGCGCGAGGTCGTCGTCGAGCAGCGCGAGCTCCAGCGTGGCCGCCCAGCCCGCCGCCGCGGGCGGCATCTCGGCGAGCTGACGCCGCCGGCCCGGGGTGCGCTCGCCGACGACCATGGTGCCGCTGAACACGTCGCCGAGGCGCTTGCCGCGATGGTTGACGAACGACGTGACGAGCGCGAGGAATCCGGCCGTCCCCCAGATCTCGACCACCCCGGTCAGCGCCCGGAACAGCGCCTGCCGGAACTGCTCGGGACCGCCGTCGTCGCGCACCACCCGCAGCCCCATCACCCACTTGCCGAACGTCCGCCCGCGCCAGAGCGTCTCGGCGACGGTCGGGTAGCCGACGAGGACGGCGACGTACAGCACCAGGTACACCGCTGCCGCGGCGGCGTCGTCGAGGTCGAGCGCGGGCATCAGCCAGTACCAGACGGCGAACAGCGCGAAGCCTTGCAGGACGAGGTCGAGCGCACGGGCGAGCGCACGGCTCGCCAGCTTGGCGACCCGGATGTCCAGGACCACCGCCTCGCCGGTCACCAACTCGCTCAAAGGCCCACCTCCAGTAAGCGGAAAGGCTACTGTGCTCGGGTGGATCTGGACGTGTTCGTCGCCGTGCACACCGACGAGTGGCGCCGGTTGGAGGAGCTGGTCAGGCGACGTCGCCGGCTGTCCGGCGCGGAGGCGGACGAGCTCGTCGACCTGTACCAGCGGGTGAGCACGCAGCTGTCGGTCGTCCGCTCGTCCTCGCCCGACCCCGGCCTGGTCACCCGGCTGTCGTCACTGGTCGCCCGCGCGCGGTCCGCCGTCACCGGCGCGCACACGCCCGCCTGGCGCGACGTCGCCAGGTTCGTGCTCGTCGTCTTCCCGGCGGTGGCGTACCGCTACCGCCGCTGGTGGCTGGTCTCGGCGCTCGGCTCGCTCGCCGTCGCCTTCGCGTTCGGCGCCTGGCTGGTCGCCAACCCGCACCTGCTCACCGAGCTCGCGCCGCCGTCGTACCTCAAGGAGTACGCGCAGCACGACTTCCAGGCGTACTACGGCGAGTACCAGGCGAGCCACTTCGCCAGCGAGGTGTGGACGAACAACGTCTGGGTCTCCGCGCAGGCCCTGGCGTACGGCATCATGCTCGGCATCCCGACCGCGCTGGTGCTCTGGCAGAACGCCGTCAACCTCGGCGTGTCCGGCGCCATCATGACCGTGTACGGCAAGGGCTCGCTGTTCTTCGGGCTGATCGCGCCGCACGGCATGCTCGAGCTCACCGCGGTCTTCCTGGCAGGTGCCGCCGGGCTGAAGCTCGGCTGGACCGTCATCGACCCCGGTCCGCGCCGCCGGCTCGAAGCACTCGCCGCCGAGGGCCGCGCCGCGGTGAGCGTCGCGCTCGGCCTGGTCGCGGTGCTGCTGGTCTCCGGCGCCATCGAGGCGTTCGTGACGCCCTCGCCGTTGCCGACCTGGGCGCGCATCGGCATCGGCGCCGTCGTCGAGGCGGCGTTCCTCAGCTACGTGATCGTCCTCGGCCGCCGGGCCGTACGCGCCGGCGAGACCGGCGACCTCCGTGCCGGCGAGCGCGAGGACGTCGCACCGAGCACCGGCTGAGTACCGTGGGCGGATGACTGCACCACAGTTCGCCGCCGAGACGAGCGAGCGGGGCGAGTTCACCAGACAGGCCAACCGGTTCACCGACCGCATCACCGCGGACGGGTCGAGCGGGTGGCCGGCGGAGCCGGGCCGGTACCGGCTGGTCGTGTCGCTGGCGTGCCCGTGGGCGCACCGGTCGGTGATCGTCCGCCGGCTGCTCGGGCTCGAGGACGCGATCGGGCTCGCCGTCGTCGACCCGATCAGGGACGAACGCGGCTGGCGCTTCACGCTCGACGAAGGTGGCCGCGATCCGGTGCTGGGTATCGAGTTCCTCGCCGAGGCGTACCACCGCACCGATCCGGGCTTCGCCGGACGCGTAACCGTGCCTGCGGTCGTCGACGTCGAGTCCGGCCGCGTCGTCACCAACGACTTCCCGCAGATCACGCTCGACCTCGAGACGCAGTGGCGCGCACATCACCGTCCGGACGCGCCCGACCTCTACCCGGAGGCGTTGCGGGAGGAGATCGACGCGGTGAACGCCGACGTCTACCGCGACGTGAACAACGGCGTCTACCGCTGCGGGTTCGCGGCGACGCAACAGGCGTACGAGCGGGCGTACGACGCGTTGTTCGCGCGGCTGGACGCGCTGGGCGAACGGCTGTCGCGGCAGCGCTTCCTGTGCGGCGATCGGATCACCGAGGCCGACGTCCGGCTGTTCACGACGCTCGTGCGGTTCGACGCCGTCTACCACGGGCACTTCAAGTGCAACCGCCGGAAGCTCGCCGAGCTGCCGGTGCTGTGGGCGTACGCCAGGGACCTGTTCCAGACGCCGGGGTTCGGCGAGACGGTCGACTTCGACCACATCAAGCGGCACTACTACGGCACGCACGCGAACCTCAACCCGTCCGGCATCGTCCCGAAGGGCCCGGACCTGTCCGGCTGGACGACGCCGCACGGCCGCGGCCAGCCGGAGCGGCGCCTGTCGTAGCCGTCGCGAGCGGTCCGGCCTCCACATACGCTGGTGCGCATGTCGTTCGTCGAGGAAGAGATCGCGAGTCAGCCCGACTGCTGGATGCGGGCGGCGGCGCTGGCGGGAGCCGCCGGGCTGCCGGTCGCCGGGGAGCGGGTGGCGGTCGCCGGGTGCGGCACCTCCTGGTTCATGGCGATGGCGTACGCCGCACTGCGGGAGGCGGCCGGGCAGGGAGAGACGGACGCGTTCGCCGCGTCCGAGTTCCCACTGGCGCGCGGGTACGACCGGGTCGTCGTCGTCACGCGCTCCGGCACCACCACCGAGGTGCTGGAGCTGCTCGACCGGTTGCCGGCGGGCGTGCCGACCACGGCCGTCACGGCGGTGCCGGACGCACCGGTCGCCGGCCTCGCCGGCGCGACCGTCGTCCTCGACTTCGCCGACGAGCGGTCGGTCGTGCAGACCAGGTTCGCCACCAGCGCGCTTGCGCTGTTCCGCGCCCACCTCGGCGCGGACCTCGACACCCCCGTCGCCGACGCGCGGGCCGTGCTCGCCGAGCCGCTGCCGGACGAGCTGGTGGCGGCGGAGCAGTGGTCGTTCCTCGGCCGCGGCTGGACCGTCGGGTTGGCGCACGAGGCCGCGCTGAAGCTGCGGGAGGCGTCGCAGTCGTGGACGGAGGCGTACCCGGCGATGGAGTACCGGCACGGCCCGATCAGCATCACCGGGCCGGGGCGGGTCGCGTGGGTGTTCGGCGCGCCGCCCCCGGGTCTGGCCGACGACGTCACCCGCACCGGCGGCACGTTCGTGACGTCCGCGCGTGACCCGATGGCGGAGCTCGTCAGGGCGCAGCGGGTGGCGGTCGCCGCCGCGGCACGCCGCGACCTCGACCCGGACCACCCGCGTGCGCTCACCCGTTCGGTGATCCTGGGCTGAAGTTCGCCGCGCATGGCTGGACCGGTGCGCACCCGTCTGCGCGGCAGATGACGTCGGTCGCCGTCCGGCGAGGTGCTGGTCATCGCAGACGCCGTGCGCCGACTGGTCCGCGAGCGCCCCGTCATCGCCTTCCGCCCGCGCGGGTAGGGTGGCAGGCGATGACGTCCTCCCGGCGCAGACTGCCTCTCATCGCGCTGGTCGCTCTGCTCGCGGCGGTCGCGTGCGGGCACGCGTCGGCGCAGCCACCGGCGCCGTCCGGCACGGTCGGCACCCGGATCGACAGGGCGCTGCCGTCGAGCCTGCTGAGGCTGCCGCTCGAGGACGCCGCCGGGCGGCGCACGTCGCTCGCCGCGTACGCGGGCAAGGTGCTGGTGGTCGACGCCGCGATGACGCTGTGCCAGGAGACCTGCCCGCTGGACACGGCGAACCTGGTCGCCACCGCCCGCCGCGTCGACCGCGCGGGCCTCGCCGGCCGCGTCGAGTTCGTCAGCATCACCGTCGACCCGGAACGCGACACCGTGCCGCAGCTGGCGGCGTACCGGAGGCTGTTCGCGCCGCCGCCGGGCAACTGGGCGCCGCTCACCGGCAGCCCCGCGGTGGTGAACCGGCTGTGGGACTTCCTCGGCGTGTACCGCAAGCGCGTGGCCGAGGGAACGCCGCCTGCGCACAACTGGCGTACCGGGCAGACGCTGCACTACGACGTCCAGCACAGTGACGACGTGTTCTTCCTGAACGGGGACGGACGCCTGCGCTTCCTCATCGACGGGCCGGGCAACGTGCGGCCCGGCACACCGGTGCCGGCGTCGTTGCGGAAGTTCCTGAACGGCGACGGGCACCGCCACCTCGCGCACCCGTCCGCCGGCTCGTGGACGGTGCCGCAGGCGCTGCAGGTCGTGAGCTGGCTCACCGGCCGGAAGGTCGCCTCGTAGGCTGGGCCCGTGCCCGAGGGTGACACCGTCTTCCTCACCGCCCATCGCCTCCACGAGGCGCTCGCCGGGAAGACGCTGACCGGCGGCGAGGTGCGGCACCCGCGGCTCGCGGCCGTGACGTTCGCCGGGCGGCTGGTCACCGAGGTGGTACCGGTCGGCAAGCACCTGTTCGTGCGGTTCGACGACGACCGCAGCCTGCACAGCCACCTGCGGATGGACGGCTCGTGGCACCTGTACGCGCCGGGCGAGCGCTGGCGGATGCCGGGGCACCACGCCCGCGTCGTGCTGGTCGCCGCTGACCGCGAGGCCGTCGGTTTCCGGCTGCACGACCTCGACCTCGTGCCGCGCGCCCGCGAGGGCAGGTACGTCGACCGGCTGGGCCCCGACCTGCTCGTGCCGCAGTGGACGCCGGCGCACCAGGCCGAGGCGGAACGGCGGCTCGCCGCCCGGCCGGACCGCGCGTTCGGCCTCGCCCTGCTCGACCAGTCGGTGGTCGCCGGAATCGGCAACGTGTACGTCAACGAGCTGTGCTTCCTCGTCGGCACGTCCCCGCACGCGCCGGTGTCCGACGTGCCCGAGTACGTCCGCGGCGAGGTGCTGGCCAAGGCCCGCGAACTGTTGTGGGACAACAGGTTGCGCGTCGCGCGGACGACGACGGGCAGCACCGCGCGGGGGAGCCGGCACTGGGTGTACGACCGCGCGCGACGCCCCTGCCGCCGCTGCGGCACGCCGGTCGCGACGACCCGGCTGGGTGACGAGCCGGAGGCGCGCACGTCGTGGTTCTGTCCCCGCTGCCAGCCGGCGCCCTGACGACGCGTCCCTTCAGGGCGTGCCGGAGTCGGGGAGGATGGCTGGCATGGCCTCTGTTGCTGTCGGCTCCGACTCGGTACGGCTGCGCGGGCTGCGCCGGATGCGTGCGCTCGCGCTCTCGCTGCTCGTCCTCGCCGCGATGGCGTACGTGCTGACGCTCCACCGCGGCGCGGGCTGGGCGTTCCTCAACACCGCAGCCGAGGCGGCGATGGTCGGCGCGCTCGCGGACTGGTTCGCGGTCACCGCGCTGTTCCGGCGTCCGCTTGGCCTGCCGATCCCGCACACGGCGATCATCCCGACGCGCAAGGAGGCGCTGGGCCGCAGCCTGGAGCAGTTCGTCGCGGAGAACTTCCTGGCCGAGTCCGTGGTCCGCGACAAGGTGGCCTCCGCCGGGTTCAGCCTGCGCGTCGGCCGCTGGCTCGCCGAGCCCGCGCACAGCGCCCGCGCCGTCGCCGAGGCGGCTCGCCTGGTACGCGGCGGACTGTCGGTGCTGCGCGACGAGG
>JAFMQP010000103.1 GCA_017354575.1 Acidothermales bacterium
GCTGCCGGACGATGTGAGCCCCTCCTTCGCCTCGACGGCGGCCTGCAGCCCGTCCGGCCAGCGCTGCAGGATCGCGATCCGGCCGCGGGAGTCGTCGACCAGCTGCACCTTGCCGTCGCGGACGACGTAGTCGACGTCCTTGCGCAGCAGGGCGTGCGCGTGCAGCGCGATGTTGGCCGCGGCGAGCGTGCCGACGTGGGCGGGCCCGTACAGGTCGTCGACGCCCAGCGCGTGCTCGACGGCCGCGATGCCGGTGGGCGTGAAGTACGCGTTGCGCCCGTCCTCGTCCAACTGGAAGTGCTTGCCGCGACGCAGTCCGCGGACGACGGCGGCGAGCTCGGCGTCCACCTCAGGCTGGTCGGCCGCCCCCGCGAGGACGAGCGGCACGCGCGCCTCGTCGACCAGCACGGAGTCCGCCTCGTCGACGAGCGCGACCTCGGGCTCGGGCAGGACGCGGTCGGCGAGGTCGGTGACCATGCGGTCGCGCATCACGTCGAAGCCGACCTCGCTCACCGGCGCGTAGGTGACGTCCGCGGCGTACGCCGTGCGCCGCTCCTCGGCGGTGGACGACTGGTCGACGGAGCCGACGCGCACGCCGAGCAGGGCGTAGAGCGGGCGCATCCACTCGGCGTCGCGTTCGGCCAGGTAGTCGTTGACGGACATCACGTGCACGCGGTGGCCGCGCAGCACGTAGCCCGCGGCGGCGATCGCGCCGGCGAGCGTCTTGCCCTCGCCGGTGGCCATCTCCACGACCCGGCCGGACAGCAGCTCGAGCGTGCCGAGCAGCTGCACGTCGTAGGGCCGCTCGCCGAGTGCCCGCCGCGCGGCCTCACGGCCGAGAGCGCACAGCTCGACCAGCCAGTCGTCGCCCCGCGGCTCGGTGCGGAGTCGCTCCACGGCTGCGGCCAGCCTCGCGTCGCTGAGCGCCTCGACGTCCGGCTCGCGTTCGGCGATGCGCGGCAGCAGCGCCCGAGCCACGGCGAGGTCGACCGTCCCCGGTCGTTCCAGGAACCGCCGGACGCGGTCACGCAGCCTGCCCACCAAACCTCCACCTCGGGTCTCCGTACGCCCATCCTCACACGGCGCGGCCGCCGGGTTGACTTCACATGGCGCGACCCGACATGACATGGCGCCGCTCGTCTTTACATGGCGCCGCTCGAAAATTTGCCGGCAATGACCCGATTCGGATCGAGCGGCGCCATGTGAAGTGACGTGGCGCCATGGGAAGTGGAGCGGCGCCGTGTGAAGTGGCGTTAACGTCGGACGGTGACCAACGTGGTCATCGTGCACTGGCACGACGTGGGGCGGCATCTCGGCGCGTACGGGGCGGCGAGCGCGCCGAGCCCGGTCGTCGACCGGCTGGCCGGCGACGGCATCAGGTTCGACCGCGCGTACGCCACCGCACCGCTGTGCTCGCCGTCGCGCGGGTCGATCTTCACCGGGTTGCACCCGCAGGCGCACGGCCTGCTCGGGCTCGCCCACCACGGCTGGCGGTACGCGGACGGCGTCCGCACACTCCCCGTCCTGCTGGCGCCGCACGGCTGGCGGACGGCGCTCGCCGGGATGCAGCACGAGAGCACCGACGCCCGCACCCTCGGGTTCGGCGAGCTGCTGGCCCAGGACTGCGGCAGCCGCTGCGATCCGGTCGCCGACGCCGCCGCGGCGTGGCTGCGCGACGCGGCCCGCCGGACGACACCGTTCCTGCTCAGCGTCGGGTTCAACGAGGTGCACCGCCCGTACGACGAGTACCCGCCGGACGACCCGGCGGCCGTCGACGTCCCGCCGTACCTGCCCGACAACCCGTGGACCCGGGCCGACCTCGCGGCGTTCCAGGGCGCGATCCGCCGGGCCGACGCCGCGACCGGCCGCGTACTCGACACCCTCGACGTCACCGGCCTCGCCGACGACACCTGGGTGATCGTCACGACCGACCACGGCATCGCGTTCCCCCGGGCGAAGTCGACGCTCTACGACACGGGCATCGGCGTCGCACTGGTCATGCGTCCGCCGCGCACGTGGCCCGCGGCACGAGCCGCGACCGAACGGCTGTACAGCCACGTCGACCTCGTGCCCACGGTGCTCGACGCGCTCGGCCTGCCCGTCCCCGGGGGCCTGCACGGCGTGAGCCACGCGCCGCTGCTCCACGGGCGGGACGTGCCGCCGCCGCGCGACGCCGTGTTCGCCGGCAAGACGTACCACGACGTCTACGACCCGATGCGTTGCATCCGCACGGACAGGCACGCGCTGATCCGCAGCTTCGAGGAGCGGCCCGTGCTCACACTCCCGCTCGACGTCGCCGCTTCACCGACGGCGCGCGGCTACGGCAGCGAATGGCTGCGGCATCGCCCGCCGGTGGAGCTGTACGACCTGGCCGACGACCCGTCGGAGGAACACGACCGGGCAGACGACCCGGCGCTCGCGTCGGTACGGGACGACCTCGTCGAGCGGCTCACGCGCTGGCAGCTCGACACCGCCGACCCGCTGCTTGACGGCCCCGTCCCGCGTCCCGCACCCCGCGACGGGTGAGGCGCCGAAGCGGACCTACGGCCGCTCGGACCGCCCGGCTAACCGAAAGGCGCCACGGTCTGGACCTCCCGACTCCACCTGTTCTACCCGCGCAGGAACCGACTAACCCGGACCGACGGCCCCGCCGCCGGACTGTCGTCGCAGCCGCCTCACCGGGCCGGTGGGTGGACGACGGGAGCTGCCTCGCGCTTCTCGTCCGCGTGACCGTTCGCCCCAGGCGCTTCCGTCGCGTGTTCGAGGAATCGCAGTAGTTCCACCGGGAACGGCAACACCAGCGTGGAGTTCTTCTCCGCCGCGACCTCCACGACCGTCTCGAGCAGGCGCAGCTGCAACGCGGACGGCGTGTCGGCCATCGCCGTCGCCGCCTGCGCCAGCTTGTCGGACGCCTGCAGCTCGCCGTCGGCGGAGATGACCCGCGCACGGCGTTCGCGCTCGGCCTCGGCCTGCCGCGACATCGAGCGCTTCATCGCGTCGGGCAGGGCGACGTCCTTGATCTCCACCCGGTCGATGTGGATGCCCCATGCGACCGCCGGGCTGTCGATCATCACCTCGAGACCCTGGTTCAGCTTCTCCCGGTTGGAGAGCAGGTCGTCGAGGTCGCTCTTGCCGATGATCGAACGCAGCGACGTCTGCGCGACCTGCTCGACGGCGAACAGGTAGTTCTGCACGTCCACGACCGCACGCACCGGCTCGACGACCTTGAAGTACACGACGGCGTCCACGCGGACCGTCACGTTGTCGCGCGTGATGCCGTCCTGGCCTGGCACCGGCATCGTCACGATCTGCATGTTGACCTTCTGCAGACGGTCGATGACCGGGATGATGAAGCGCAGGCCGGGATCTCGGACACCACCGACGACCCGGCCGAACCGGAAGAGCACCGCTCGCTCGTACTGCCGGACCACCCGGACACCGAGGCCGAGCCACACCAGCGCGGCGGCCCCTAGTCCTATGAATGCATCGACGAAGGCCATGTTGATCACCCGCTTCGGTGACCTCCCATGCTACGCCGCGACGCCGACCCGCGTGCCCCTCGTCCGGACGGATCAGGGTGGACTGCACGCGGACGGCCGTGGTCTCCTCATGGGTCCAGCATCGGCGTCCGGCCCCGTCACCGGACGCACAATGCGCCGGCAGCGGCTGTCAGCTCGGCAGCCCGGCCGGAAAGGCACAATGGGCGACGACCGGCTGCACCCGTCCGGGTAACGGAGTTGTCCATGACCGACGGCGGCGTACCTACCGCGCGGGACGAGGTCGTCGACCTCTGCCGCGAGCTGATCAGGATCGACACCACGAACACCGGTGACGACTCCGGCCCTGGCGAACGCAAGGCGGCCGAGTACGTCGCGAGCCGGCTCGACGAGGTCGGCGTCGAGTACACGCTGTTCGAGAGCACGCCGCGGCGCGCGAGCGTCGTCACCCGGCTCGCCGGCAGCGACCCGTCCCTGCCGGCGCTGCTCGTCCACGGTCACCTCGACGTCGTGCCCGCCCAGGCGGACGACTGGCAGGTCGACCCGTTCTCGGCGGAGCTGCGCGACGGCTGCGTGTGGGGGCGCGGCGCCGTCGACATGAAGGACATGGACGCGATGATGCTCGCGCTGCTGCGCGAGTACGTGCGGTCGGGGCGGCGGCCGCGGCGCGACGTCGTGTTCGCGTGGCTGGCCGACGAGGAGGCCGGCGGCAAGCTCGGCGCCAAGCACTTCGCGGCCGAGCACCGCGAACTGCTGGACGGCTGCGACCACGCGATCAGCGAGGTGGGCGGCTACTCGTTCGAGGTGTCGCCGGACCTGCGGCTCTACCTCGTCGAGACGGCGCAGAAGGGTCTCGCCTGGATGCGCCTCACGGTCGACGGCACGGCGGGGCACGGCTCGATGACCAGCCACGACAACCCGGTGACCGAGCTCGCGCGGGCGATCGGCCGGCTCGGCTCGCACGACTGGCCGGTGACGCTGACGCCGACGGTGCGCGCGTTCCTCGAGGAGGTGTGCGACGCGTTCGGCCTCCCGTTCGACGAGAACGACCCCGGGCCGGCGCTGGCGCGGCTGGGTCCGCTCGCGCGGTTCGTCGGCGCGACCTTCTCGCACACCGCCAACCCGAGCCGGCTGAACGCGGGCTACAAGGTGAACGTCATCCCCGGGCGTGCGACAGCCGAGGTGGACGGCCGGTTCCTGCCCGGGCAGGAGGACGAGTACTTCGCGACGGTCGACTCGCTGCTCGGCCCGCGCGTCCGCCGGGAGATGATCCACCACGACATCGCACTGGAGACGTCCTTCGACGGCGCGCTCGTGGAGGCGATGGTCGCGGCGCTGCGGGCCGAGGACCCCGCCGCGCGCGCCGTCCCCTACTGCCTGTCCGCCGGCACGGACAACAAGACCTTCGCGCCGCTCGGCATCCGCGGCTTCGGCTTCGTGCCGCTGCGGCTGCCCGCCGACCTCGACTTCGCCGGCATGTTCCACGGCATCGACGAACGCGTCCCCGTCGACGCCCTGCACTTCGGCGTCCGCGTCCTGGACCGGCTGCTGACGACGTACTGACGTGGTCAGGCCGGGTCGACGGTGCCCGCCGCGCCGTCCACCGTGATGCGCGTGCCGCTGGTCACCGGCGCGACGAGGATCTCGCCGGGCGCGAGCGCCGCGCCCACCGGGTGGACCACGACGCGGGCGACACCGGTGACCCGGCCGGCCGACGCGGGCGTGCCGACGAGCACCCCCGAGCGTGACCCGGTCCGGCAGACCGCGGCAGGCCGGCGTTCAGCAGCTCGCCCAGGTCGGCCGCCTTGCCGCCGACGAGCGGGAGCAGACCGCCGTCGAGCCCGTTGCCGGCTCGGTCCGCAGCCCGTCCACGATTCTCACGATATCGATGGCAGAGTGGCCGGGTGACCCTCGTTCGCACCGGCCACTTCGTCTTCGAGTCCGGCGACCACGGCGACACGTGGTTGGCGCTCGACGAGCTGGTGTCCAACCCGGGTGAGCTGCGCCGCGAGGCGGAGGATCTCGCCGGCCGGCTCGGCGGCTACGACGCGGACCTCGTCTGCGGCCCGCTCGAGGGCGGCGCGTTCGTCGCCCAGTGGGTGGCGGCGTTGCTGGGCGCCCGGTTCACCTACAGCCGCAGAGAACGGCGGCGCCGGTACGTGACGCCGGCCGAGGTGCCGGTGCTGGGCGCGCGCGTGGCCCTCGTGGACGACGCCGTCAACGTCGGCTCGGCCACCATCGCCACCGCGCACGAGCTGTCCGGCCGCGGCGCCGAGGTGGTGGTTCTGGCCAGCCTGCTCGCCTGCCTGCCGAACGGCCCCCGCGTCGGCGCCCGGCTGGGCGTCCCGCAGGTCTACCTCACCGCGGTCGACAGCAAGCTGTGGCCCGCGGGCGACTGCCTGCTGTGCCGCGCGGGCGTACCCATCGGCGCGTACTGACGACACCGGTCAGCTCGGGCGGTCGACGGCGACGGCTGGTTCGGCGGCGGGCAGGGCGAAACGGCGCAGGGCCGGCGTCGTCGCGGCGACCAGTGCTACCGCGACCAGGCAGGAGAGGCCGCCGCTGACGAGGGCCACCGCCCCGGACGTCACGCCCGCGACCAGCCCGCCGCGCATGTTGCCGAGCTCGGGGCAGGCCTGGCCGACGATCTGCTCTGCGGCGGTGACCCGGCCCATCAGGGCGTCCGGCGTGTGCAGCTGCACGATGGTGCTGCGCGATACCACGGCCGCGGTGTCGGCCGCGCCGGCCAGCGCGAGGAACGCGAACGCGAGCAGGCGGTCCGGCGCGACGCCGAACGCGGCGAGCGAGAGGCCCCACGTCGACGACCCGGCCACCATGACCAGGCCGGGTCGGGACAGCCTCGTGAACGTACCGGACAGCATGGACGCGGCCACGCCGCCGACCGCGATCGCGGTCAGGAACAGGCCGAGCGTGCGCGGGTCGTCACCGAACCGTTCGGCGTTGACGAGCGGGAACAGGCTGACCGGCATCGACAGCACCATCGTCGCGAGGTCGGTGAGCAGCGCGCCGCGTACGGCGGGGTTGCGCACGAGGAACGCGAGCCCGTCCGCGATCGCGTGCACACCGGGCCGCGCCGCCTCGCCACCTGACCGCATCGCCGGCAACCCGAACGCGCCGTAGAACGCCGCCGCGAACGTGACGGCGTCGATCGCGTAACACCCGCCGACGCCGAGCCAGCCCAGCATGAGCCCACCCAGCGCGGGCCCGGCGAGCATGGCGACCTGGAACGCGATCCGGTTCAGCGCGAGCCCCGCGGGGAGCTGGGTCTCAGGCAGCAGTCGGGGCAGGAACGTCCGCGACGCCGGCCCGCCGGCCGCGCCGAAGCACGACTGGACGGCGACGACGACCAGTACCCATCCGGCCGGGACGTGACCCAGAAACCCTTGCGCGGCAAGGAGAACCGAGCACGCCGCCTGACCGACGGTCGCCACCAGGTACGACCCGCGCCGGTCGACGCGGTCGACGAGCGCACCGGCGGCGAGACCGAACGCGATGATCGGCGCCGCCGTCGCGACGCCGACGGCTCCGGTCCAGATGGTGCTGTGCGTGGCCTGCCACACCTGGAACATCACCGCGACGAGCGTCATCTGGCTGCCGAACCCGGAGCACGCCCGGCCGACCAGCAACCGCCGGAACGGGGGCGAAGAACGCAGCGGCGTGACGTCGACGAGGACGCGGGTCACTCCCACGCGGGATCCTCGGCCAGCTTCTCGGCGATGCGGTCGTGGAAGCTCTTACGCCGCAACGCCTCCTCGATATCGGTGACGACACGGCTGAGCGGGTACGGGATCTCCGCCTCGAGGTCGGCGAGCGCGGCCTCGGTGGCATGCCACTCCGCGGCCAGCCGCTCGACGATCCGCCGGGACCTGGCCGTCAGCGTGACCTTCTTGCTGCGCGCGTCCCGACCGGCGACCGTACGCACCAGCCCGGCCGCGCGCATGGCCGCCACCTTCTGGCTCATCGCGGAGTGCGTCCGCTGCACCGAGTCGGCCAGCTCCCGGATCGTCATCGGCCCGCGCGCGTGCAGCCGGATCAGCTCCATCACGAAGCTGGGCTTGAGCCCCTCGATCCGCGCCTCGGCGTAGACCCTGGCGATGTCGTCGTCCATCGCCGTCTGTAGCAACCGCAACGGCCGCCACAGGCTCTGCTCGGTGGGGTCGGTCGTCTCCGGCTCGGCCATGCCGACATTGTAACAGCATTTATATAAGTGCTGTTACAATGTCGCAGGTGTACGGTCAGCTGCAGCCGCTGGTGCTGCCGCAGCCCTCGCACACGTAGCAGCTGCCCGCCGGGCGCATCTTGGTGCCGCAGGTGAAGCACATCGGCGCGTCGGCGACCTTGCCCTGGACGGCCTCGAGCAGCTCGGCGGACGAGCCGACCTTGGGCGCCGGGCCGGCGGGCGCGGACTGCTCGTGCTCGTCGTGGCCGGTCTGCTGCTCGGCCACGACGGCCGACTGGGCGAGCGACTCGGTGTCGAGGTCGTCACCCGAGGAACCGCTCTCGGCGTCGAGGGCCGCGCTGCGCTCCTTCACGGTGAGGATGTTCATGGCCGCGCGCGTCTCGTACGGCAGGTGGTCGAGCGCCAGCCGCCGGAAGACGTAGTCCATGATCGACTGCGCCATCCGGATGTCGGCGTCGTCGGTGAGACCCGCCGGCTCGAACCGCAGGTTTGTGAACTGCCGGACGTACGTCTCCAGCGGCACGCCGTACTGCAGTCCGATGGAGATGGCGATCGAGAACGCGTCCATCACGCCGGCGAGCGTCGAGCCCTGCTTGCCCAGCTTCAGGAACACCTCGCCGAGGCCGTCGTCGGGGAACGACCCGGCGGTCATGTACCCCTCGGCGCCGCCGACGGAGAACTTGGTCGTCATCGCCGGCCGCTGCTTCGGCAGCTTCTTGCGCACCGGCCCGACCGGCGCCGGTGCGGTCGCCTCGGCCTCGGCCGCCTTGGTCTTCGCCGTGGACAGCGGCTGGCCGACCTTGCAGTTGTCGCGGTAGATCGCCAACGCCTTGAGGCCGAGGCGCCACGCCTGCGTGTAGATGTCGCGCACCTCCTCGACCGTCGCCGACTCGGGCATGTTGACGGTCTTCGAGATCGCGCCGGAGATGAACGGCTGGGTGGCCGCCATCATCCGGACGTGACCCATCGGCCTGATGGCGCGCTCGCCCATCGCGCAGTCGAACACCTCGTAGTGCTCGGGCCTGAGGCCGGGGGCGTCGACGACGTGACCGTGCTCGGCGACGTACTCGACGATCGCCTCGATCTGCTCGTCCTGGTAGCCGAGGTTGCGTAGGGCACGCGGCACGGTCTGGTTGACGATCTGCATGGAACCGCCGCCGACGAGCTTCTTGAACTTCAGCAGCGAGAAGTCCGGCTCGATGCCGGTGGTGTCGCAGTCCATCATGAAGCCGATCGTGCCGGTGGGCGCGATGACGGACGCCTGCGAGTTGCGGTAGCCGTGCTGCTCGCCGAGCCGCACGGTCTCGGCCCACACCTCCGCCGCCGCACGCAGCAGCTTGCGGTCCTCCTCGCCCACGTAGCGCACGGCGTCGTTCGCGGCGGCGTGCTTGCGGATCACCCGCTTGTGCGGAGCCGCGTTACGCGCGTACCCCTCGTACGGGCCGACGACGGCGGCGAGCTCCGCGGACCGCTTGTACGCGGTGCCGGTCATGAGCGAGGTGATGCCGGCGGCGAGCGCGCGGCCGCCCTCGGAGTCGTAACCGTGGCCGGTCGCCATCAGCAGCGCGCCGAGGTTGGCGTACCCGATGCCGAGCTGCCGGTACGCCCGCGTCGTCTCGGCGATCTTCTCGGTGGGGAAGTCCGCGAAGCAGATCGAGATGTCCATCGCGGTGATGACCAGCTCGACGGCGCGCATGAACGTCGCGGCGTCGAACGTGTCGTCCGCACGCAGGAACTTCATCAGGTTCAGGCTGGCCAGGTTGCAGCTGGAGTTGTCCAGGTGCATGTACTCCGAGCACGGGTTGGACGCGGTGATCCGGCCGGTCTCGGGGCAGGTGTGCCAGTCGTTGATCGTGTCGTCGTACTGGATGCCCGGGTCGGCGCACTCCCACGCGGCCTGGGTCATCTTGTCGAACAGGCCGCGCGCGTCGAGCTTCTCGATCACCTCACCGGTGAGCCGGGAGTGCAGGCCGAACTGGCCGCGCGACTCGACGGCGCGCATGAACTCGTCCGTGACCCGCACCGAGTTGTTGGCGTTCTGGTACTGCACGGAGGTGGAGTCCCTGCCGCCGAGGTCCATGTCGAACCCGGCGTCGCGCAGCACGCGGATCTTCCGCTCCTCCTGCGCCTTGGTCTCGATGAACTCCTCGACGTCCGGGTGGTCGACGTCCAGGATCACCATCTTCGCCGCCCGCCTGGTGGCGCCGCCGGACTTGATCGTGCCGGCGGACGCGTCCGCGCCGCGCATGAACGAGACCGGGCCGCTCGCGGTGCCGCCGGAGGAGAGCAGCTCCTTGCTCGACCGGATGCGGGAGAGGTTGAGGCCGGCGCCCGAGCCGCCCTTGAAGATGAAGCCCTCCTCCTTGTACCACTCGAGGATCGACTCCATCGTGTCGTCGACGGACAGGATGAAGCACGCGCTGACCTGCTGCGGCGACTTGGTGCCGACGTTGAACCACACCGGGCTGTTGAAGCTGAAGACCTGGTTGACGAGCATCGCCTTGAGCTCGTGGTCGAAGACGTCGGCGTCCTCGTCGGTGGCGAAGTAACCGTGCTCTCTGCCGGTCCTGACGTAGGTGTCGACCACGCGGTCGACGAGCTGCTTCAGGCTGCTCTCGCGCTGCGGGCTGCCGACCGCGCCACGGAAGTACTTGCTGGTGACGATATTGACGGCGTTCTGACTCCAGGACGCGGGGAACTCCACCC
>JAFMQP010000365.1 GCA_017354575.1 Acidothermales bacterium
TGAGCCGCTGACCGGTACCGGCCAGTTGTTCCGGATGGCGATGCACCACGACAACCACCCGACCGGCGACTACCAGATGGTCAACCGGGTGCAGGTCTTCGACCCGCCGCACGCGATCGCGTGGGAGCCGGGCCAGGACCGCGCAGGCGACGGCACGGTCTCGTTCGGCGGCTGGGTCTGGCGCTACGACCTGGAACCCGCCGGCCCGTCGCGTACCCAGGTCACCCTGACCTACGACTGGTCGGCGGTCCCGGCGGCGCTGCGCGAGCACATCAGGTTCCCGCCGTTCGCGGCCGACCACCTGGACAACTCGCTGCGGCACCTGGCCGAGCTCGCCCGAGCGTGACGAAGCGCTGACGGTGGCCGCGGCTAGGCTGTCGGCCGTGGGCAGCGTCTTCGACGATCTGGTCGGCCAGGAGCCGGTGGTCGCCGAGTTGCGCGCGGCCGCCGCGGCCGCGGCCGACGTGCTCGCCGGCGCCGACCGCCGTGGCATGACGCACGCCTGGCTGTTCACCGGCCCGCCCGGCTCGGGACGTTCGACGGCGGCGCGCGCCTTCGCCGCCGCGCTGCAGTGCCGGTACGGCGGCTGCGGCGAGTGCGACGCCTGCCGCACGGCGCTCGCCGGTACGCACGCCGACGTCGAGGTGCTGCGTCCCGAGGGCCTGTCCTTCTCCGTCGCCGAGGCCCGGCGGCTGGTCCACCGCGCCGCCATGTCGCCGGCCGGGCGCCGCTGGCAGGTGATCCTGTTCGAGGACGCCGACCGGATGACCGAACAGGCGGCCAACGCACTGCTCAAGGCGATCGAGGAGCCGCCGGAACGCACGGTCTGGCTGCTCTGTACTCCCGCGCCCGACGACCTCGTCGTGACGATCAGGTCGCGGTGCCGGCTCGTCACCATGGCCACCCCGTCCACCGCGGCCGTCGCCGAGGTGCTCGTGCGCCGCGACGGCATCGCCCCGGAGACGGCGGCGTTCGCCGCCCGGGCCGCCCAGGGCCACGTCGGCCGCGCCCGGCGGCTGGCGACCGACGAACGTGCCCGCGCCCGCCGCACCGAGGTGCTCCGCGTGCCCACCTCGCTCGACGACGTCGCCGCCGGCCTCGCCGCCGCCGCGGCGCTCGTCGACGCCGCGCAGGACGACGCCGCCGCCACGTCGGGCGAGCTGGACGCGCCGGAGACGGAGGCATTGCGGCGTGCACTCGGCGAGGACACCGAGGGCCGCGCCGCGCCACGCGGCACCAAGGGCGCGCTCGGCGAGCTGGAACGCCAGCAGAAGTCCCGCGCCACCAGGGTGAAGCGCGACAGCCTCGACCGCGCCCTGCTCGAGCTGGCGGCGTTCTACCGTGACGTGCTGCTGCTCCAGTTCGGCGCGGGCGTCGAGCTCGGCAACGAGGACCTCCGCGACCGGCTCCGCGAGGTGGCCGAGTCGTCCACCCGGGTCGCAACCCTGCGCCGGCTCGAGGCGATCATGCTGTGCCGCGAACGCATCGACCTGAACGTCAACCCGTTGCTCGCGGTCGAGGCGATGACGCTGTCGCTGCGGGCGGCCTGAAGCCGTCACCGGAGTTTCCGAGTGGCCGTACGTGCTCGCCGCCCGAGTCGGCGGCGTTCAGAAGGACCGGCGGCGGCGAGCGCGTCGCCCGCCTACGCTGGGAGGTGGGCGATCGGCGGGGAGATGGCGTGGGCGAGATCGGTGCCGTGCGGCGAGGTCCGTTCCTCAGGTCCCGCTGGATCGCGGCCGCGTTCGCGGGCGCGGCCGTGGTGCTCCTGCCATGGATGGTCCTGCTCGCGGTCGGCCTACCGGACCACCTGCGGGTGCGCAACTGGGCGACCGCGTGGATCGGCCTGGACGTGCTCCTGCTCGCGGCGATCGTCCTGACGGCCTGGCTCGCGTACCGGCGCGACCTGCGGTACGGGCTCACGGCCGCGGCCACGGCCGCGATCTGCGTCGTGGACTCCTGGTTCGACGTGACGACCTCGGCTGGACGGGGCTGGTGGATCGCGTTGGCCCTCGCCGTTCTCGTGGAGCTCCCGTTCGCGGTGGCCTGCGGCTGGCTCGCCCTCCGCGCCTACCGCCTCGCGGTCACCCGCGCCGCCGCGAGCCGCCCGCCGGGTCCCAGTTGATCATGTTCTCATGATCAACTGGTGCTTCACACGACCTGCAGGGCGTGTGAAGCATCGGTTGATCGTGTGAAGTGCGGAACCGGCGATCACTGCGACAGGCATCCGGCGAGCCAGGCGGCGGCGTCGAGCAGGGCGTCGTCGGCGCCGTACGCACCGACGAGCTGGACGCCGACGGGCAGGCCCTCGGTCTCCGCCGCGGGCAGCGCGATCTCCGGGCCGCCGAGCAGGTGCCAGGGCCGGCTCATCGCGGGGTCGCCGGTGGCGGTGAGGTCCCTCGGAGCCGGGCCCGTCGCCGCGGGGGCGAGCAGGACGGCGCCGCCGTCGAGCCGGTCGTCGAGCGTTCGGCGGCCGTCCGCGGCGGCCGCCAGCGCCGCGCGGTACGTCTCGTCCGGCGTCGCGGCACCGGTGTCCAGCAGCTCGACCAGCCGTTCGCTGAGCTGGTCCCGGTGCGCGGCTGCCACGTCCGCGAGCGTGCGGGCGGCGTCGTAGGCCATGACGACCGACTGCGCCCGCGACCAATCACGCTCCAGGTCGGCAGCGTCGAACGGCTCGACGGGTACGCCGAGGTCGGCGATCCGGTCGGCGGCGTGGCGGACGGCGTAGCGCATGGCGGGATGCACGTCGGCGACCGCGGTGCCGTCGCTGACGAGGACACGCGGCGGCGGTCCCGGGCGGGGCGCCGCCGCGTCGTCGGCGATCGCGGTGTAGAGCACGCGGACGTCCTCGACGGTACGGGCGAACAGGCCGAGCCGGTCGAGCGACGGCGCCAGATGCTGCACGCCGTCGAGCGCGAGACGCCCCTCACCGGGGACGAAGCCGACGACCCCGCAGTACGACGCCGGCCGCACGGTGGAGCCCGCGGTCTGCGACCCGATCGCGCACGGGACCATCATGTCCGCGACGGCCGCCGCTGATCCGCTGGACGAGCCGCCCGGTGTGTGGTCGAGCGCGTGCGGGTTGCGCGTCTTGCCGGGGTGGAAGTACGCGAACTCGGTGGTGACCGTCTTGCCGAGGACGACGGCGCCCGCGGCGCGCAGCCGGCGGACGCACCACGCGTCGGCGGCCGCGACGTGATCGCCGCGCAGCGGCGTACCGCACCGCGTCGGCAGGCCGGCGACGTCGACGATGTCCTTGACGGCGACGGGAACGCCCCGCAGCGAACCCTGCGGATCGCGGCCCGCCTCGCGTCTGGCGGCGTCTCCGTCGACCAGCTCCCACGCGCCGACCTCGGGCTCCCGCAGCGCGATCCGCTCGAGGCAGCCGTCCACCAGCTCGGCCGGCGTGAGCTCGCCGGCACTGATCCTGGCCAGCGCGTCCACCACCGTCAGCTCGTTCGCCCGCATCGGCCATCCGTATCCCGTTTCGGCAACCAGCCCATCGCCGGATAGACTAGGGCGTCGCCGGATCACGGCACGCCACCTTAGCTCAGTCGGCAGAGCGATTCACTCGTAATGAATAGGTCGTCGGTT
>JAFMQP010000104.1 GCA_017354575.1 Acidothermales bacterium
CCGGGGCGTCGCCTGCGGCACTGATGTGGTACATGTGACCGCCGCGGACGTAGTAGTGGCCGATCCACTCGACGTAGTACTTGCGGCCGCCGTCCTGCTTGTCGGTGTTGGTCTTGGACTCGTACTTGGTGGTCGCGTCCTTCGTCTTCGCGTGCTTGACCGGGCGACCCCAGGGGTCGGTGTCGTAGAGCTTCTTCTCCGCGGCCGTGCAGGTGTTCTTCGCGCACTGCTGGACGACCAGCGAGAGCCCGTCGCTCGCCTGCTTCCGGCCACCCGGCTTCGGGCCCCAGCAGACGACCTTCCGCTTGATCTCGGTGTCCGTGCCCATGAAGCAGTTGTAGTTGTGGGGTGCCCGGAACGCCCAGCCGAACTGGCTGAACGCCATCGTGAAGGTGCTGTCCTTCGAGCTCCACATCGGCCCGACCACGGGCATCGGCTTGACCGCACGCAGCGTCGGCCTCGGCGAGGCGGTGGCGGACGACGACTCGCCCGGTGTCGGGCTCGGCGACTCAGGGCCGGTGCTGATGTGGGCGGTGGCGGTCTGCGGTGCCTGGTACGTGGACGACGTCGCGCCCGCCTCGACCGACTCGTTCTTGCGGGAGAGACCGACCGCGATCAGGCTGCCGAGCAGCAGCACCAGGACCAGCCCGCCGATGCCCAGGCCGACCATGAGCGGGGTCCGTGCCGACGAACCGCCACCGGGCGCGCGGTGGCCCGGTGCCTGCGGCAGGCCGGGACCAGACGGCGGAGGGCCCTGCCCCGGGGCGTCGTACGGCGGTGCCTCGTAACCCGGCTGCAGGGTCTGGTACCTGGCAAGCGACTCGGGGTCGAGCGCGGGCACGCTCTTCTCCTCCGGCGGCTGCGCCGTGGTGGACGCCGCCGCGCCCGGCGCGCCGCCGGTGGCGAGCTCGCCCGACTCGTAGATGCCGGCGATGAGGTCGGCGCCACGGTGCGCGGCGTCGTCGTACGTGGCGGCCCAGGGGACGAGCGTGGCGGTGTCGGCCCAGAGGATCGGCGGGTCGTCCGCCGTGGCGCGCCGCGTCGCCGTCTCGACGGCGTCGCGGAACCGGCGCCGCCGGTCGCCGTCGCGGGCGGCGTCGGGCGCCACCCGCGTGATCGTCACCGGCAGGCCGTCGGGCGACATGCCGCTCAGCACGTCGAGATCGCCGCGCCGCTCGACGGTGTGGACGTCGGTGAACGGCCACATGTCGAATGCCGTCATCTGCGTTCCCTCCCGGCCCGTACGCTATCGCGCGCCGGTGACCGGTAGGTCAGGCCGCGACAGGCGGTGGGACGGTCGCGCGGAAAACGTGACCTTCGCCGGCGAGCGAGACCGCCGCCGTCTCGGCGGGGACGAACGCCGAGTCGCCCCGCGACAACCGGACGTGGTCGGCGCCCGCGTCGGCGGTGACCGACCCGGCCACGCACAACAGGATCTGCGGTGCGCCGCCGGGAAGCCGCACCTCGCCGGCCCCGGGCTCGACGCTCGACAGCCGGAAGTACGGCGCGTCCGTGCCGTAGTCGGTGACCCCTGCGCGGGGACGCGGCCGCAGCACGTCGACCGCGCGTGGCGTGGCGTCGAGCACGCGGAGCAGCTCGCCGACGTCCACGTGCTTGTCCGTGAGGCCGCCGCGCAGCACGTTGTCGGAGCTCGCCATCACCTCGACGCCGGCACCGTCGAGGTAGGCGTGCATGTTGCCGGCGGGCAGCTGGACGCCCTCACCCGGCGCGAGCCGGACGTGGTTGAGCAGCAACGCCACGAGCACGCCGGGGTCGTCCGGGTACGCCGCCGCGAGGCGCGCGACCAGCCGCCAGTCGTCGGCGCGGCCGGCAGGCGGCGGCGCGGAGCCGCGCGCGGTGTCGGCGTCCGCGACCAGCTTCGAGGCGGTGTCGCGTGGCTCGCGCAGCAGCCGGCCGACCAGGTCGGCGAGGCCGGACGCCGCCGCGGCGCGGTCGAGCGTCGCCAGCCCGTCGGCGTACGGGCGCAGCGCCTCGGCGCCGCGGGACACCAGCACCGCGAACACCTCGTGCGACTCGCGCGGCGGACGGAACCCGCACAGCGCCTCGAGCGGTGTGAGCGCGACGATCAGCTCGGGCTTCGGCCAGTCGTCGCGGTAGTTGCGGTGCGGCGCGTCGAGCGGGACGCCGCGTGCGTTCTCGGCCGCGTACCCGGTGCGCGCCTGCTCGGCCGACGGGTGCACCTGCAGCGACAGCGGCGCGTCCGCCGCGAGCACCTTGAGCAGGAACGGCAGCCGCGGCCCGAACCGCTTCGTCACGGCGGGGCCGAGGACGGCCTCGGGCCGCTCCGCGACGAGGTCCGCCAGCGGACGCCCGTCGACCAGGGAGGGCCCGCGCGGGTGCGCGCCGAGCCAGAGCTCCGCCTGCGGGTCGGGAGTGGGGCCGCGACGTCCGAGCAGCTGCGGGATGAACGTGTGCGAGCCCCACGCGTACGGCTGCACGGTGCCCTCGAGACGGGCGATCGGCCGCATCAGGCCGTGGCCGTCCGGTCGGCGTGGTCGATGTCCGGCTCGAGGTAGATGACGGTGGCGATGGGGACCGCCGCCCTGATCCGCTTCTCGGCGGCGTCGATGGCCGTCGCGACCTCCGCCGCCGTCTCGCGCGCGCCCACGGCGATCTTCGCCGCGACGAGCAGCTCCTCGGGGCCGAGGTGCAGCGTGCGCATGTGGATCACCCGGTCGACGGCCGGCTCCGACTCGAGCGCGTCGCGGATCGCGCGGGCCCGCTCGGCGGACGCGGACTCGCCGAGCAGCAGGCTCTTCATCTCGACGGCGAGCACGCCGGCGATGAGCACCAGCAGCACGCCGATGCACAGCGTGCCGATGCCGTCGAAGACGGTGTCGCCGGTGACGACGGAGAGCACGACGCCGAGCAGGGCCAGGGTCAGGCCGATCAGCGCGCCGAAGTCCTCGAGCAGGATGATCGGCAGCTCCGGTGCCTTCGCCCGCCGGACGAACGCGATCCACGAGCTGCCCGAACGGGTGTGGTTCGCCTCGTGGATCGCGGTGCGGAACGAGAACGCCTCGAGCCCGATCGCGACGACGAGGACGCCGACCGCCCAGTACCAGTCCTCCAGCGGATGCGGGTGGGCCAGCGCATCGGAGACCTTGTGGTACCCCTCGTACAGCGCGAACAGGCCGCCCAGGCTGAACAGCACCACGGACACCAGGAAGCCGTAGACGTAACGCTCCCTGCCGTACCCGAACGGGTGCTGCTCGTCCGCGACCCGCCTGGACCTGCGCGCGCCGACGAGCAGCAGGATCTGGTTGCCGGAGTCGGCGCAGGAGTGGATGCCCTCCGCGAGCATCGACGAGGAGCCGGTGAACGCGAACGCGACGAACTTCGCGGCCGCGATGCCCAGGTTCGCGCCGAGCGCCGCCACGACCGCCCTGGCGCCACCGCCGGTGCTCACTGCCGGACCCGTTCCTTCAGCTCGAGGACGGCGCGCGTCGGCGTCGGGTCGATGCCGACGGCGAGCGCCAGGTAGACCGACACGTAGTCGGTGAGCCCGACCAGGCTGCCCAGGCGTTCCAGCGGGTGCAGCCCCTCGGCCGCGACCTCGTGCACCGGGACGCCGCGGGCGTCGGCGAGCTCGGCGGCCGCGGCGCGGCGCTGCCGGTCGTCCTCCGGCTCGGCGTCGTCGCGCAGCAGCACCAGCCGCAGCTTCATCGGCGACGCGGCGTCGTCGACGCGGTCGCGGAACAGGTCGTCCTCGGTCCTGCGCGCGAACGGCCCGTCGAGCAACGCGATGCCGCCGTGCGCGACGTCGCGCAGCCGGGCCTGCACGCCGGGGTACTTCGCGTTCGCGGACAGCTGCCGGACGAACCGCTCCGCGGCGAACGCGCCGACGTCGCCGCTGCCCCACACGACGGGCAGGTCGCCGGCGAGCGCGAGCGCGAGGCCCTTTGCCGGGTTGACGAACGACTCACTGCTCGGCCGGCACGTCTCGGCCACGCGGTCGAGGATGTCGGCGGTCATCGCGAGGATCTCGCCCGGGACGCTGGCGACGCCGAGCCGGTCGGCCGCCATCAGGATCGGCACGGCGAGCTGCCAGAGGCTCGACCTGGTGTGCCTGGGCGTCTTGTCCGCCGGGACGAACAGGCCGCGGAACCGGTGGGTCAGGTCCTCGAGCGGCGAGCCGGGGCGCGCGACGACGACGAGCCCGCAGCCGCGGCGTCCGGCGTCCTCGACGGCCTCGAGCGTCTCGACGGCGGTGCCGGACCGCGACACCGCGAACACCGTGTCGAGCGGCCCGACCCAGCGCGGGAACCGGCCGCCGGGGTGCGTGACGAGCGGGACGGGCGCGTCGTCGCCGACGACGGCGCGGATCAGGCCGACCGCGGCCGCCGAGCTGCCGATGCCGGTGAGGACGCAGGTGCGCGACGGGGCGGACCCGTCGAGCTTGTCGACGCCCGCCTCGAGACTCAGCGTGGACGCCTCCCGGATCTGCGCACCGGAGCCCGCGACGACCCGCAGCATCGCCCCCGGGTCGGCCGCTTCGAGACGCTCGGGGTCGTCGAGCACGCCCTCGTCGATCACGACGGTCATGGCCTACGCGCCTCGTCGACGAGCAGCACGGGGACGCCGTCGCGGACGGGATACACCAGGCCGCAGGCGTCGTTCGTGCACCCGAGCTCCTCGGCGTCGCCGGCCGCCCGCAACGGCGACTTGCACGCCGGGCAGGCGAGCAGCTCGAGCACCCACGGCTCCAACGTTGCCATCGATCCCTCCACGCGTCGGTGCCCACACGTTAGCCAACCCTCACGTGCGGATGACCGCCAGGACCTCGTCGCGCAGCCGCCGCATCGCCTGCTCGTCCGGCGCCTCGACGTTGAGCCGCAGCAGCGGCTCGGTGTTGGACGGGCGGACGTTGAACCACCAGTCCGGCCCGCTGACGGTGAGCCCGTCCAGCCGGTCCAGCTCGACGCCGGGGCGGCCGGCGTACGCCCGCTCGACCGCCGCCAGGCTCGCCGCCTGGTCGGCCACCGCGCTGTTCACCTCGCCGGACGCCGCGTACCGCTCGAAGTCCGCCATCAGCCGCGACAGCGGCAGGTCCGTCCCCCCGAGCGCCGCGAGCGTGTGCAATGCCGCGAGCATGCCGGAGTCGGCGAACCAGAAGTCGCGGAAGTAGAAGTGCGCCGAGTGCTCGCCGCCGAACACGGCGCCGGTGCGCGCCATCTCGGCCTTGATGAACGAGTGCCCGACGCGCGTCCGCACCGGCACGCCGCCGTGCTCGCGCACGATCTCGGGCACGGCGCGGCTCGTGATCAGGTTGTGGATGACGGTCGCGCCGGGGTGCCTCGCCAGCTCACGGGTGGCGGTGAGCGCGGTTAGCGCGGACGGCGAGACCGGCTCGCCGCGCTCGTCGACGACGAAGCAGCGGTCGGCGTCGCCGTCGAACGCGAGCCCGCAGTCGGCGCCGACCTCGCGCACCTTCGCCCGCACGTCGCGCAGGTTGGCCGGCTCGAGCGGGTTTGCCTCGTGGTTGGGGAACGTCCCGTCCAGCTCGAAGTACAGCGGCACGACGCGGACCGGGGTGTCGGCGAACACGGCCGGGGCGGTGTGCCCCGCCATGCCGTTGGCCGCGTCGACGACGACCGTCAGCGGCCGGATCGCGGAGAGGTCCACCAGCTTCCTGAGGTACCGCGCGTAGTCGCCGAGCAGGTCCGCGGTGCTCTCCCGCCCGAGGGCGGGAGAGCCGGGCAGGTCGCCGCCCTCCGCCAGCTCACGGATCTCGGCGAGCCCGGTGTGCTGCCCGATCGGGCGCGCGCCGGAGCGGCACATCTTGACGCCGTTGTACCTCGCCGGGTTGTGGCTCGCGGTGAACATCGCGCCCGGCTGGTCCAGGTGCCCGCTCGCGAAGTAGAGCATGTCGGTGGACGCCAGCCCGATCAGCACGACGTCGGAGCCGACGGCCCGGACGCCCTCGGCGAACGCCGCCACCAGCTCCGGCGACGACGGCCGCATGTCGTGGCCCACCACAACCGACGGCGCGGCCACGACCCGGGCGAACGCCGCGCCGATCCGGCGTGTGCTGCCGGCGTCCAGCTCGTCGGGCACGACGCCGCGCACGTCGTACGCCTTGAAGACGAGGTCCAGGCTCATCCCCGGAGGTTACTCGCCGTCCGGCCTCGTGGACCGCAGCACTCTCAGGTGGCCCTTGCGTCCTACCTCCACGCCCTGGCCCACCGGCTCCGCGACGACCGCGGGCGGCCGGGCCGCCTCGCGGACGGCGTCGGCGAGCGCGAGCAGGTCGTCGTTGCTGGGCCGCAGCGCGTCCGGGTCGGGTGCCAGGCGGACCAGCTCCCAGCCCTTCGGCGCGGTCAGCCGGCCGGCGTGGTCGGCGCACAGGTCGTAGCAGTGCGGCTCGGCATAGGTCGCCAGCGGACCGACCACGGCGGTCTGGTCCGCGTACACGTAGGTCAGCGTCGCGATGGCCGGTTCCCGGCACGCGTTACGCGAGCACTGACGGCGAACGGAGCCCACGCCCGCACGTTAGCCGCTTTGCCCGCCGTGTCGGCGCCGCCACGCGGAGTCTTATGCTGCCCGTTGTGAGCGTCGACCGATCGGGTCGGGCGGCACGCAGGAACCGCCGCCGCGACCGGCACGGCCGCGGGCTGCGCGGGCCGCTGGTACCCGGCGAGCTGCCGCTGCGGCGCAGCCGGGCGCAGCTTTTCGACGACTACGTGCTGGACGCCGTCGAGCGGCTGGAACGCGGCTGGCCCACCGAGATCGCCCAACTGGACTTCGCCGTCGAGGACGTGCCGCCGACCGCGGCCGACCCCGTCGCCGGCACCGACAACCCCGCCGACGACGGCCCGATCCCGTTGGCCCGGATGTTCTCCGGCGGGCGGCTGCGGCGTACCCGCATCGTCCTCTACCGCCGGCCGATCGAGGCCCGCAGCACCCCCGACGACCTCGCCACGCTCGTGCACACGATCCTGGTGGAGGAGATCGCACAGGTGCTCGGCCGGTCGCCCGAGGAGATCGACCCGGAGTACGACGAGGGCTGAGCCGCCCCGAACGGGGCGGCGGGCTTCAGTCCGACTCGGACGGGGCCAGGCGGGCGGACCAGCGCTCCTCCACCCGGCCGAACCGCCAGATCGCGAGCGAGACGAGCCAGGTGACCACGAACAGGCCGACGATCCCGTAGCCCACGTAGTCGAGGTTGAGCGACCCGATCGCCGCGATCGGCCCGGATTCGACGCGCAGCTTCGTGGCGAGCAGCGAGACCAGCTCGATGCCGCCGATGACGAGCGCCACGGCCACCGACAGCCCCGTCACGGTGAGGTTGTAGTACACCTTGCGCACCGGCTTGGCGAACGCCCAGCCGTAAGCGAAGTTCATGAAGCAGCCGTCGATCGTGTCGAGCAGGCACATGCCGGCGGCGAACAGCACCGGCAGCGTGAGGATCGCGTACCAGGGCAGGCTGAACGCCGCCGCGCCGCCGGCGAGCACCAGCAGGCTGATCTCCGTCGCGGTGTCGAAACCGAGCCCGAACAGCAGCCCCGTCGGGTACATGTGCCACGCCTTGCGGACGGCCTTCGTTACACCGCCGAGGATGCGGTTCATGAACCCGCGCTGGTCGAGCTGCCGCTCGAGCGCGGCCTCGTCGTAGTCGCCGCCGCGCATGCCGCGGAACACGCGGACGATGCCGCGCAGCGCGAACAGGTTGATGACGCCGATCAGGATGAGGAACACGCCGGACACCGTCGTCCCGATCAGACCGGTGGCCTGCTGCAGCGCCGACGCGTCGTCCCGCACCTGCCCGGCGAGCGCCTTCACCCCCAACGCGAGCAGGACGCACAGCCCGAACACCACCGACGAGTGGCCCAGCGAGAACCAGAAGCCCACCGAGACCGGCCGGCGCCCCTCGCTCATCAGCTTCCTGGTGGTGTTGTCGATCGCGGCGATGTGGTCGGCGTCGAACGCGTGCCGCATGCCGAGCATGTACGCGGTGACGCCGAGCCCGATGCCGAACGCCCCCGCCGGCGCGACGGCGAAGTGCCGCGGCACCACGACCGCCGCGAGTGTCCCCCAGCCCACGACGTGCAGCAGCGCGATGAACCCGGCCATGCCGGTGACCGACGTCCACTGCCCCCTGGACAGGGACGGCCGTCGGCGGCTGGGCGCGATGTCCGGAGCACTGGTCGACATCGGCACCTCTCGGCGTACGGCAGAATCGATCTCGGTACGACGATATCCTAATGCGAACTATTCGCAACAAGCCGAGGTGAACGCGTGACCGTCCGTCCGATCAGGGTGCTCGGCGACCCCGTGCTGCGCGACCCCGCGGAGCCCGTCGTCGACTTCGACCGGACGCTGAAGAAGCTCGCGAAGGACATGTTCCAGACCATGCGCGAGGCGCCCGGCGTCGGTCTCGCCGCGCCGCAGATCGGCGTGCCGCTGCGCTTCTTCGTCTACGACATGTACGACGGCACCACCGGCGCGATCGCCAATCCCGAGCTCACGGTGCTGGACGAGACGCCGGTCACCGACGAGGAGGGCTGCCTGTCGTACCCGGGCGTGCACTACCCGCTCGCGCGCCCGGGGTCGGTCCGGGTGCGCGGCCAGGACCTCGCCGGCGAGCCGGTCACCGTCGCGCCGACGGGCGAGGAGGACGACCCGGCGTACTTCGCCCGGTGCCTCCAGCACGAGACCGACCACCTGCGCGGGGTCCTGTACCTCGACCTGCTCCCCCGCCGGCTGCGCGCCAGGGCGCTGCGGCTGGGCCCGGTCCCGTCCGGGTGACCGCCGCTCAGCGCGGGATGCCGGCGCCCATCTCGGGGACGACCGGCGGCAGCGCCACCTCGCGCACGCCCGGCTCGAGCGGATAGACGCCGATGACCGGCCCGCCCTTCGGCGACCCGACGATCACCCGGGAGCCGTACACGTCGGCGCCCTGCTGCGGCGTCACGAGCACGCCGTAGTCCGGCGCGCCGCCCGGCGGCGACAGCTTGACCGCGACCGTACGCCCGGCGGGGATCTTCACCGTGCTCGGCCGGCCGACGGTGGTGCGTGCGACCGTGCGCACCTGCACCTGGGCGTCGCGCTGCGGTGACGTGAGCTGCAACGTGGCCTGCGTCTTGCTGCCGGTCGGCACCATGGGGACGCCGGCGGGCGAGTCGAGCGAGGGCGTGCCGGTGGAGAACGCCATCGAGCCGTCCTCGCCCGAGCCGCCCTCGGACGCGACCAGTGCGGCGACGACCGGCACCGGCGCGTTCACCTGCACGGCGGTGGCCGACTTGGCCATCACGTTCCCCAGGTCGATGGCCACGGCCTGCTGCGCGGGCACGTCCACCTGGTCGTGGCCGGCGGGCGCGAACGAGCCGTCCGGCGTCGACAGCCGCACGGACGCCGTCGTGTCCTGGTCGCCGGGCACGAACAGCACCAGCTTGCGCGGACCCGAGCCGGACGGCACCGCCGGGATCACCGTGTCGCCGCTTCTCGGCTGTGTCGGCGGTATCCACGCCGCGCCGTAGGACGTGCTGCCGCTTCGCACCTGCGTGTGCAGCGCGGCCGCGATCCGCCCGGTGCGCGCGACGACGTGCACCGCGCTGACCTTCATCTCCGGCGCGATGTCGCCGAGCTTGACGACCGCCTGCTTGCCGGGGTCGACGGTGACGCCGCTGCCCGCCTCCGGGTCGACCGCGCCCCCGTCGCCGTACGCGAGCACGTCGACGGTCGCGGTGGTGTTGTCGAGGTTGTTGAGGTAGAGCCGGCTGTCGTTGCCGATCGTCGTGGCCGCGCCGGCGAACCACCACTGGGCGGCCGGCGTGACGCAGCGGACGTCTTGGATCCCGCGCGCCCCGCCGCTGTCGCTGCGCGCGTACTGCTCGACCTCGAACCCCGGCGCCATAGGCCCCTCGGCGTCCATCGCCGTCGCGCCCACGGACCCGTTGACCGACGCGGCACCGCGCGACGGCGCGGAGCCCAGCGCGCCGAGCGTCGCGCCGCTGGTGGAGTCGAGCGGTCGCAGCGTCGCGGAGCCCTTGCCGGAGCCGGGCGCCATCGCGGCGACATGGGTGCCGCCCGACGCCGGACAGACGACCCGGGCCGCGGTCACGGCGACGTTCGTCGCGCTGAGCCCGGTGAGCTGGTTGCGGTCCTGCGGCAGCAGCACGGTGCCGACCGCGACGAACACCACCAGCGCCGCGGCAACCCCGACGAACGGCAGCGGCAGGTACGACAGCGGCGAGCGGCGGCGCCGGCGCGGACGGCGCGTCGGC
>JAFMQP010000366.1 GCA_017354575.1 Acidothermales bacterium
CGTCGTCGCCGCCGCCGTCGTGGTCCTGGTGGTCGCGGCGGCCGGCACCGTGGTGGCCTACGGCCCGGACCGCCTGCGCGCACTCGGCGTCCCCGCGCCGACGCCCACGCCGACCGTGCCGCGCCCGACTCCCACCCCCGTCCCGCCCGCGCTCGCCACGCCGTCCGGCACGGCCACGCCGGACGCCGCGGCGATCCGCGGCAGGCTGGGCGCGCTGCTCGCCTCGAAGAGCCTCGGCAAGGGCTTCGGCGCCTACGTCGTCGACGAGGTCAGCGGTGCCGTCCTGGTCGACCAGCGCGGTACGTCGGCCGTCACGCCGGCGTCCACCGCGAAGCTCGCCACCACCACCGCCGCGCTCGCCTCCCTCGGCCCGCAGACCAGGTTCACGACGTCGGTCGTGCGCGGCAAGGGCGGTGTCACGCTCGTCGGCGGCGGCGACCCGACGCTGCTCGGCCCGGGCAGGCAGCCGCCGATGGCGGGGTATCCGAAGTACGCGCGGCTGGCCACGCTGGCGGCGCAGACGGCGAAGGCGCTGGGAAAGCCGGCGGGCAGGATCACGGTGCGGGTCGACGACTCGCTCTACAGCGGCCCCCGGCTCGGCCCGGGCTGGAAGCCGAACTACGTGCCGGACGGCAACGTCGCGCCCGTCGACGCGCTCATGATCGACCACGGCCAGGCCGACCCGCGCAAGTCGAAGCGGGTGGGCGACCCGGCGGTCGCCGCGGGGCGCGCGTTCGCGAGCCTGCTGGCGAAGCACGGCGTGCACGTCAGCGGCACGGTGACGAGGGAGAAGACCGCGAAGCACGCCGCCACGCTCGCGCAGGTGCGGTCGCCGACGGTCGGCGACCTGGTCGAGGAGACGCTCACCAACAGCGACAACGACATGGCCGAGGCACTGGCCCGTCACGTCGCGCTGAACGAGGGGCTGCCGGGCTCGTTCCCGGGCGGCGCGTCGGCGGTGCACACGGTGCTCGCGCGGCTCGGTGTCGCGGACGGCATCCACCTCTACGACGGCAGCGGGCTGTCGCCGTACGACCGGGTCACCGCGCAGGCGCTCGCCCGGGTGCTCCGGCTGGCGGCGTCGAGCGGTTACCTCGAGCTCGGTTCGGTGCCGAGCGGGTTGCCGGTCGGCGGTTACACCGGCACGCTGACGACCAGGTTCGGCCAGGCGCACTCGGGTGTCGGCGTCGTCCGCGCGAAGACCGGCACGCTCGACGGCGTAAGCTCGCTGGCGGGCTACGTCCAGGACAGGGACGGCCGCGTGATCGTGTTCGCGTTCGTCGCGAACGGGTTCCCGCGCACCAAGACCCTGCAGGCCGAGGTCGTCCTCGACCGGCTCGCGGCCGGCCTGGCCTCGTGCGGCTGCGGCTAGTTCCCCGGGCCGTCCTTCACCGAGCGCAGCAGCCGGCCGAGGTAACGGTCGAACGCGCCGGCCACGTCGCGGCCCGCGGGCGTGTGCCACAGCTGGACCGGCCGCGCGACGCCCTGGGCCGCCTGGATGACCGACCGCTCCGGCACCGGCGGCGTGAGCACGAGCGGGCCGAACAGCTGGCGCAGCTCGTCGAGCCGGAACCGGTGCTCGGGGGACCGTTCCCTGAACCGGTTGACGACGACGCCGAGCGGCTGCAGCCGCGGGTTGTGGGCGCGCCGCTCGTCCTCGATCGCACGGAGGGTGCGCTCGGCGGCGTGCACGGTGAACAGGCTGGGCTCGGTGACCACCAGCGCCCGGCGGCTCGCCACCAGCGCGCTCCTGGTGAGCTGGCCGAGCGACGGCGGGCAGTCGATGAGCACGACGTCGTACCGCTGGTCGAGCCGTTCCAGCACGTGGGCGAGCCGGCGCAGCCGGGCCGCCGACGGCTCGGGCACGTCGTGCTGCTGGGTGCCGTCGTCGCCTGGCAGCACGTCGAGCTGGCCGCTCGGCGCGTCGGCGTCCCCGACGAGCCAGCCGCTGGGCCGGATCGCCGTGGTGAGTGAGCGGCGGCCGTCGGCGAGCACGTCGGAGACGGTGGCCTCGCCGGGCTGGACGTCCAGGCCGAGGGTGGCGTTGGCCTGCGGATCGAGGTCGATGACGAGCGTCGAGAGGCCGCGCTGCAGCGCCGCGCCGGCGATGCCGAGCACGAGCGTCGTCTTGCCGGCGCCTCCCTTGAGGCTGAGCACGCTGAGGACCCGCACGCCCCCGACCATATCGGGAGCGCGGCGAGATCCCTAGTAACCCGCGGGGCGCTGACCTGGGAACGGATGCCGGGGCGGCGGCGGCTACGTTCCCGGCCGGCATCGCCGCGCCACATTACGGCGTCAGGGTGGGCCCGGGTCGGTTCAGGGAACGTTTCGACGCCACCTCACCGCTACGGCAAGTACGTTTGGGGCATGAGTGACGAGATGATCGACTGGGGCCTTGCGGTCTCGACGGGCACCCGGTTGGTGCGCCCCGGGCCGCAGGTGAGCAGGGACGAGGCGCGCCAGGCCGTCACCGAGCTCCGCTCGCTGTCGGGCGAGGCGGAGCACCACGTGAAGGCGTTCACGGGCATGGGCGAGCCCACCGGGCACAGCCCCGCGTCGGTCGTCGACCGCCCGGGCTGGATCAAGGCGAACGTGGACGGGTTCCGCGTCGTGCTCGACCCGGTCGTCTCGCAGATGGCGAAGCAGACAGCGCAGTCGTTCGGCGGCACGCTGGTGACGGCGGTCGGCTCGCGGGTCAGCGCGCTGCAGGTGGGCACCGTGCTGGCCTATCTCGCCAGCCGGGTGCTCGGGCAGTACGAGCTGTTCCTGCCGCCCGACCCGGACGGCAGGCGGCCGGTCGGCAGGCTCACCCTCGTCGCGCCGAACGTCGTCCAGACCGAGCGCGACCTCGACGTCGACACGCACGACTTCCGGCTCTGGGTGTGCCTGCACGAGGTCACCCACCGCACGCAGTTCGAGGCGGTGCCGTGGCTGCGCGACCACATGCAGGAGGAGATCACCGCGTTCCTGCTCGCGTCCAACATCAGCCCGAGCGAGCTGCTCGACCGGCTGATGGCGGCCGCGGGCGCGGTCGTCGACGCCGTGCGGGGCGGCGACACCAACCTGCTCGAGGCCGTGCAGACCGAGGAGCAGCGGGAGATCCTCGACCGCCTGACCGCCGTGATGAGCCTGGTCGAGGGCCACGGCGACTACGTGATGGACGGCGTCGGCCCCGACGTCGTCCCGACCGTCGCGGAGATCAGGGAGAAGTTCCAGAAGCGGCGTGCGGGCGGCAGCGCGTTCGACCAGGCGTTCCGGCGGCTGCTCGGGATCGACCTCAAGATGAAGCAGTACGAGCAGGGCTCGGCGTTCGTCCGTGCCGTCGTGGACGAGATCGGCATGACCGGGTTCAACAAGGTCTGGACGTCGCCCAACACGCTGCCGACCAAGGCCGAGATCGCCGACCCGGCCGCGTGGGTCGCCCGGGTGGGACGACCCGGGGCCCTGCCGCCGCCGACGGCGCCCTGACCGCGAGGCGGCATGGTCGTGCGAGGGGGCCGGCCGCACCCCGCGGTCGCCGACGTGCGGGTCGCCGTACGCCACGGCCTCGCCGCCCTGCCCGCGGG
>JAFMQP010000367.1 GCA_017354575.1 Acidothermales bacterium
TGCCGGCCCGCCCTTCGCCGGCTCCAGCGTCACGGTGACCCGAGACTTGCCGCGGGTCAGTGACGCGGGCAGCGTGAAGTCGTCGTCGAGCCAGCGGTGGGCGCTGTTGCCGAGCGGTTGAGTCCACGTGCCCGCCGGTGTGCCGTCGACCGACACGGCGGCGGCCTGGTATGCGTGCATCTGGTCGCTCGTCCGGCGCAGCACGACGCCGTCGTTGTTCTCGGCCACCGCGAGCCGGAAGCTCACCGGCGACGTGCCCGCACGCAGGTCGTCGCGTACCGGCACCGGTGTGCCGTCGTTCCCCTCGTAGGTGTCGGTGAGCTCGGTACGCGCGGCACCGCCGTCGTCGTAGGCGTGTGCGCGTTCGCTGTCGGCGTTCCCGACGTCGACGGTGTCGGTGAGCGCGGCGCCGTCGCCCGTCTTGCCGTACCAGTACGCGGTCGACGCGTAGGTGGCGTCCTGGTCGTCGACGCCGCCGTGCTCGATGCCGAAGGTGAGCGAGTCGGAGAACGGTACGGCGTCGTTCAGCATGAGCCGGTACGCGCTCGTGCAGTCGGAGCCGGACGGGCAACCGTAGGCGCCGCCCTCGTTGGCGGACTCGCCGTTGACGGGATGGGTGAACGGGCCGCGGTTGAAGTACCAGCCGCCCTCGTAGAGGTCCTCGGTGCCGGTGCCGTGCAGCTGCGGTGTGTGGGCACCGTCGGCATAGACGCGTTCGTCGCCCTCGAGATAGCCGCGGGAGGCGACGCCCTGCATGGTGTGGCTCACGCCGACGAACCGGCCGCGTCCGATCGCCTGCAGGAAGTCGTAGTCCTGGCCACGGACGGTCTGCTGTCTGTTCGACGTCGCGCGGAAGTAGCCCGCGTCGCCTGTGGGCGCAAGGTCATCGGCCCAGTGCGCGCCGGGCGCGACGGTCGTCGTCGCCGTCGAGCTGGTGATCGGGACGTCGGAGGCGTTGTAGAGCTCGACGCGTACGTGCTGCCGGAACGGCATCGGCCACCACGCGGAGAGCGTGTCGGTCTTCGGGTCGACGCCGAACATCAGCGAGCGCACGGGATACAGGCCGAGTCCGGTGCCGAAGAACTCGCCGAGCGGCGAGTCGACGAGGCGTTGCCCGTCGAACGAGATGCGCAGCCGTGCGCCCGCGAGCACCGCGTCGGACGGCTTCACCTTCTGCTGCTCGTCGTCCGACGGCGGGTACGTGTAGGTTCGCTCGCCCTCCCAGGTCTGGGCGACGATGCGGTAGCCGTGCGCCTGCTCGCTGTCGGTGTGGTCAGGGCCGACGTCGACGGTGTCGGTGCGCACGGCCTTGCCGCCGACCTCGCTGTCGGCCCAGTAGGTGAACTCGTTGTAGTCGAGGTCGGACGACTCGAAGTCGTTCTCGACCGTGATGCTCGACTTGCCGGCCGTCACGGACGCGGGGAGCTGCACGGACTGGTCCGCCCACTGGCTGCCGCCGCGCGGGTCCATCGGCTGCCATTCGCCGACAGCCGTGCCGTCGACGAGGACCTTCGCCTTCTGGTGCCCGATGCCGGGGTCGAGCCTGCGGGTGAGCGTGACGCCGGTGTTGGCGGGATCGAGCTTCACCGTGAACCTGCTGGATCCGCCGCTGCCGAACGCCCTGCCGTCGTCGGTGACCGGCGGCTGCGGCGTCGCGCCGACGAGCTGCGGCAGGTGCAGCCGCAACGCGGTGATCGCGCCCGGGCCCTGTGCGTCGGCGAGGGTCGTGGTCTTGCCGGGCGCGACCGTGAACGGGCTGCTGGTGGTCTGCGCGCCCGGTTGCGCCGGCTTGGGGTCGGCGGTGCCGGCGGCGTCGAGCTTCGCCACGACGTCGTCCGCCTTGTCGCCGGGGTCGAACGTGCTGACGCCGTCGGCGTCCGGGAACGTCCTGTACGTGACGTGGTAGTAGATCGGGTCGACGTCGGTGGTGATGCGCATCGACGACCGGAACGGCATCGGCACGATGATGTAGACGCCGCCGGAGCTCTGGTCGGCGTTCGCGACGAGCGGGTGGACGAACGGAGCGCCGGCCTTGCCGTCGACGACGTCCTGCAGCGGTGCGTGCAGAACGGTGGTCCCGTCGAGTGTCACGGTGATGTTCCCGGTCCTCGTGACGTCACCGCCGTCGCGCGTGAACCAGATCGAGTCGACCTCGCCGGGACCGGTGTGCTGGGCGATGACGCAGCCGTCTGCGGTCGTCGTCAGGCAGTGGCTGAAGTCGCCGTTGCCGCCGCTGCGGTCGAAACTGGAGAACTGCTTGGTCTGCGTGCCGGACGCGAGGTCCGGCAGCCGGTCGAGCCGCCGGTACGCGTCCCAGCCGACGGAGCCCTTGTCGCCGCTGGGCGCCGCAGCCGCATGGCCGGCGTACGCGGGAAGCAGCGCGAGAACGAGGACGACCACCCCGAGCAGGGCGGTGAGCGTGGCCTTGGTCGTCCGCATGAGAGCCCTCTCCGTCGAGGAACGACGGCCGCCCCTGGTGGCCGTAAATCGATTTCTGAGACTTTAGAATCGGGTTCGGAGGGTGTCAACCACGATCCCGGATCGTTACGAGCCGCGGCACCTGTACGAGGCCGCCGTGGGACGCACGACCGCGGCGGCGCAGCCAGGTGCGGTACTACGCAACGGCCTCGCATGCGCGGATCGCGTGCTGACCCCGGCGGCCCATCTCAGCCGTCGTAGTAGACCTCGAGTTCGCCGATGTACGTGAAGTGCGCGCTGCCGCCAGGTGTGCCGATCACGCGCACGCCGTCGCCCCACGTGTTCGGGAACGTGAACGTGAACGACTTGTTCGGGCCGGCCGACCGCGTCGTTCGGGTACGCGGGGTCGACTCGCGCGTCGGCTACGTCGATCCACCGGAATTGTTGCCGGACCTGGACTCTGAGATCGCCGCTGAACCAGCCTCCGTCACCGAACATCTGACCCGTCGTGTAGACGACCCGGTCGACGTTGTACGGCCGCGGCCACGTGAAGCCCCACCAGTCGAGCGTCTTGTCCTCCTGGTCGAAGCTGTCCTCGCTGTTGGTTGGGTCACCGTCGTTGTAGAACGCGCCGTGACCGAAGTGCGCGCTCTTCTCGATGGTGGTGACGCCCGCGCCGGTGCGCGCGAGGTTGACCTTCGGGTCGGGGGAGTTCGTCCGCTTGGCGGGGACGAACGGTTCGAGCCGCATCTTCCGCAGCGAGAAGTGGTAGTTCGCGTCGCCGCAGCTGTTGCCCACGAACCAGTTGCACTGCAACCACATCGACCGTCCGTCCGCTGCGACGAACTTGGACGGGATCGTCGTGGCGTACCCTCCGTTCTTCGGTCCCGGGCACGTGCCGCCCATGCCGAACCACGGATACCCGCCGAGGTCCTTCGTCATGAACAGTCGCCAGGGTCCCCACGGCTTCGGTGCCTCGTAGAACTCGAACGTGTACCCGGTCCACGACGTGTAGACGTACCGGTCTAACGCCGGGAGGTAGAGGACGCCGCCCTGCGAGATGACCGACAGATCGTGCACGTCCGAGGTGCGTATCGTCGGGTACTGTCGCCGCCTGTCGGTGAGTGCCGGTTGTTTCCTTTCGATG
>JAFMQP010000105.1 GCA_017354575.1 Acidothermales bacterium
CGGGCGAACGCGTCGGCGTCCGGCACGTCGACGCCGGGTAGCTCGAGCAGCCGCCACGGGTCGTCGCGCAGGACACTCGCGGCGCCCGGGCCGTGCCTGCGGACGGCCGCGGCGGCGAGCCGCACCGGCACGCCGGCGGCGTGCAGCACCTCGGCGACGTCGAACACCGGTCGCGCGCGGTCGAGGTTGTCGACCAGCTTCTCGGCGCGGCCCGCGCTGACGCCGTCGAGCTGGGAGAGTGCGCCCGGCGTCACGTCGTCCGGGTGGGTGACGCCGGCCGCGACGACGCGCCGTGCGAGCGCCGGGCCGCAGCCCGGCCACAGGCGCGCCTCGCAGAACGCGGCGAAGACGGAGGCGGCGGTCTCGATGGGCATGACCCGCACGAGACTACGTGGCGGCGACCCCGTCCGCCCGCCGCCGAGCCGATCTGGGGACAACCGTTCAGGTCTCGGGGTAGCCCGTGGTCGGCTCGGAGATGTCGTCGAGGGCGTGGCGGATCTCCGCGGGCAGGCTCAGCTCCTCCGCCGCGAGGGACGCGCGCAGCTGGGCGACCGTCCGTGCCCCGACGATCGCCGCGGTCACACCGGGCCGGTCGCGCACCCAGGCCAGGGCCACGGCGAGCGGCGTCGTGTCCAGCCCCTCGGCGGCGGTGGCGACGGAGTTGACGACCCGGCTGTAGTCGTCGGTGAGGTACGGGCGGACGTACGGCTCGTACTGCGGGTGCGCGGCACGCGACTCGGACGGGACGCCGCCGCCGCGGTACTTGCCGGTGAGCACACCGCGGCCGAGCGGACCCCAGGCCAGGACGCCGAGCCCGTGCGCGGACGCCGCCGGCACGACCTCGCGCTCGACGCCGCGCTGCAGCAGCGAGTACTCGACCTGGGCGGCGACGATCTCCGCCCGGCCCGGCCAGCCGCGCTGCCAGGTCGCGACGGTCGCGGTCTGCCAGCCGGCGTAGTTGGACACGCCGACGTACCGCACCCGCCCCGACGACACCGCGGCGTCGCACGCGGCGAGCGTCTCCTCGTACGGGGTGCCGAAGTCCCAGCGGCTCAGCTGCCACAGGTCGACGTGGTCGGTGCCCAGCCGGGCCAGTGAGCCGTCGAGCGCGTCGAGAAGGTGCCGCCGGGACGCGTCGACGCCGCGCCGGTGGTCGACGGCACCGGCCTTGGTCGCGAGCACGATCTCCTCGCGCGAGACGACCTCGCGCAGCAGCTTGCCGATGACCCGTTCGCTCTCGCCGTGCCCGTACGAGTCCGCGGTGTCGACGAGCGTGCCGCCGGCATCGAGGAACGCGCGCGTCTGCTCCGCGGCCTCGTGCTCGTCGACCTGGCGCCCCCACGACGCGGTGCCGAGGCCGAGGCGTGAGACGAGCGTTCCGCTCCGGCCGAGGTATCGCAGCTCCATGGCCGATGAGGTTATCGGCACGGCGGCGCCGGGGAGGGCACCGCCGTGCCGGTCGACTGATGTCAGGCCAACGGCGGCAGGTCCTGAGGTGGCAGGGACGGGCCGAGGTCGGCGAACTTCTCCTTCGAGATCAGCTTCGGCCGCGGCCAGGTGATGTTGGACGGCGGCCACGTCTGGCCGGTGCGCTTCAGGAACCAGTCCGGCGGCTGGTACATCGGCGGCTCGAAGTCGTTCGGGAACAGCGGCTCGTACGTCACGTTCTTCGTCCGGTTCGCGAACTCGGTCTTCATGTCGCCCAGGACCGCGGGCTGGGTGTACAGGTCGACGGCCGTGCCGGCGAGGTACTTCGCCGCGGACAGCAGCGCCTTGTGCCCGCCGTCGGACGCCGCCGACGACGCGGCCGCCCAGGTGTGCGACTTGAAGCCCTGCGGCCAGATCGGCGTGCCCATCTGGATCGTCGGCGCCTGCCAGCTGATGTCCGCGACGTCGGTCGAGCCCCCACCGAGGAAGATCGGGTCCGGCGGGTTCAGGGCGGCGACCTTCGTCGAGTAGCCGCCGCTGCCGAGACCGATGTTCTGCTGCAGCGTGGTGGCGTACTGCTGGTCGGCCGCGGAGAACACGGGCGCCCCGATCTGCTGCATGTTGTCGTACATCAGCTCGGCGCCACGCTGGGACGGCAACTTGTTCCAGCAGCCGCTTGTCACCTTGTAGACCAGGCTGGTCTGGGTCGCCATCGCCGCGGCCTTGGCGCAGTTGACCACCTTGTCGGCGAGGATCTTCACCCGCGCGGGGCTGCCCTCGCGCACGTAGTACCAGACCTCCGCGATCTCCGGCGTCACGTTCGGCGCCTGCCCGCCGTTGCGGATCGCGTAGTGGATGCGCCCGGACGGGGCCAGGTTCTCCTCGCGGAGGAACTCGGTCAGCATGCCGGTGATGGTCGCGGCGTCCAGTGCGCTCTTGTTGCCGAGCGGCGTCCCGCCGTGCCCGGCGATGCCGAGGAACGTGAACGAGATGGACTGCATCGCGTTCGACGAGCCCCAGCCGGTGGACGTGTCGCCGCCGGGATGCCAGTCGACGAGCGCGTCCAGGCCGTCGTAGACGCCCTTCGACACGGCGTACGCCTTGCCCAGCAGGTACTCCTCGGCCGTCGCCCCGTACACCTTCACGGTGCCGTCCGTGCCGTTGGCCGCGAGGCCCTTGGCCGTGGCGACCGCGGCGTAGGTCGCCGCCGTGCCGAGTGCGCAGTGCCCGCAGCCGTGCCCGACGCCGTACGTCGGCGAGAACGCGTCGTCGACGTAGTCGAGCGGGTCGTGGTACGGGACGCCCTTGTTCTGGGAGAGACCGGGCAGGGCGTCGCACTCGACGCTGAACCCGATCGTCGGCTTCCCGCTGCCGCTGGTGAAGGTCGCCACGTACGCGGTGGGGAAACCGGCCGCGCCCCACTGCACCTTGAACCCGTTCTTCTCCAGGAACGTCGCCTGCAACAGCGAGGAGTTCCACTCCTGCAGCGACAGCTCGTGCAGCGCCCACACGTCGTCGTTCATCCCGTAGACGCCGGAGGCGTTGTTGTCCAGCCACGACAGTGCGGTGCTCTTCGTGGGGGAGTCCTTGGCGAGTCCGGTGGGCGGCTCGTAGGCGGCGTTGGTGGCCGGTTGCGTCTTGTCGTCCAGGGTCGCGCCGTTGGCGGCGGCGAGGGCCGGGTCGATGATGGTACCGGCCGCGGCACCGGCGCCTATGGCACCGATGGCCCCGAGCATCTGGCGGCGGCTGAGGCCGCTTTGCTCGGTCTGGTTGGGGAGCAGGTGGTCGGTGTCGCACATACGCGGGCTCCTCGCCATAAGTTATGAACTTGTGGTGAGAACGTTAGGTAGTCCGTAACCCTCTGAGCAAGGCCGTTTACACGAAGTTAACAGCCCGCCCGACCGCTAGGGTCGCCGCATGCGACTGGCACTGAACCTCGGGTACTGGGGCGCGCGGAACGAGGCGACGGCCGGACTCCGCCTGGCCCGTGAGGCGGAGCGGCTCGGCTTCTCGTGCGTGTGGGCGGCGGAGGCGTACGGGTCGGACGCCGTGTCCGTCCTGGCCTGGCTCGCGGCGCAGACCGAACGGATCGAGATCGGCGCGGCGGTGCTGCAGATCCCGGCGCGCAGCCCGGCGATGACCGCGATGACGGCCGCGACCCTCGACGCGCTATCGGACGGCCGGTTCCGGCTCGGCCTCGGGGTCTCCGGGCCGCAGGTGTCGGAGGGCTGGCACGGCGTCCGGTTCGCCGACCCGCTCGGCCGGACGCGTGAGTACGTCGACGTGGTCCGGCTCGCGCTGGGACGCAAGCAGCGGGTGAGCTACGAGGGCGAGCACATCCGGCTGCCGCTGCCCGGCGGCCCGGGCAAGCCGCTCATGCTGTCGGTGCACCCGGTCCGTGAGCGGGTGCCGATCTACCTGGCCTCGCTCGGCCCGCGGAACCTGGAGCTCACGGGGGAGATCGCCGACGGCTGGCTCGGCCTGTTCGTCTCGCCGCGGCATCTCGACGAGCCGCTCGGCCACATCCGCGCCGGGCAGGCGCGGTCGGGCCGCACCGCGGACGGCCTCGACGTCGTCGCCACGGCGCCGCTCGTGGTGGGCGACGACGTCGCCGCCTGCGCGGACCGCGTGCGGCCGTACGCGGCGCTCTACGTCGGCGGGATGGGCAGCAGGAAGCGCAACTTCTACCGCGACGTCGCCGTGCGGCTCGGCTACGGCGAGGCGGCAGCCGCCGTCCAGGACCGGTTCCTCGCCCGCGACTACGCGGGTGCCGGCGCCGCGCTGCCGTTCGAGCTGCTCGACGAGACGTCCCTGCTCGGCGACGAGGCCCGGATCGCCGACCGGATGGCCGCGTACGCCGCCGCGGGAGTGACCACCATGTCGGTGTCGCTGCAGGGCGGCACACCGGACGAGCAGCTCGCCTCCCTGGCCACGGCCGCCGCCGCCCTCGACCTCAGCGGCGCCGCACCCTGAGCGCCCGGGGTGACCTGGTTGATCATGTTCTCATGATCAACCAGTGCTTCCCACGACGTGCAGGGCGTGGGAAGCACTGGTTCGTCGTGGGAAGGTCGCGCCGACCCTGCGGGTGAGCCCCGGTGGGCGCCGTCCTAGGCTGTCGACCGGCCCTGGACCACACCGTGAGTAGGACCACGTGAACCTCCTGCATGCCATCGTGCTCGGCATCGTGCAAGGACTGACCGAGTTCCTGCCGATCTCCAGTACGGCGCACCTGCTGATCGTCCCGAAGCTGCTCGGCTGGGGCGACCCCGGCGCCGCGTTCAGCGCCGTCATCCAGCTCGGCACGATGGCCGCGGTCGTCGTGTTCTTCTGGCGCGACATCGTGCGGATCGTGTGGACCTGGCTGCGCAGCCTCTGGACGCCGGCGCTGCGCGGCGAGCTGGACGCCCGGATGGGCTGGTACATCGGCCTGGGCACGATCCCCATCGGCATCATCGGCCTCGTCTTCAAGGACCAGATCGAGACCGCCGCACGCAACCTGTGGCTGACGTCCACCGTGCTCATCGTGTTCGCGGTCGTGCTGCTGATCGCCGACCGCGTCGGCCGCAAGACCCGTCCCGTGGAACGGCTCACGGCGAAGGACGCCGCGGTCGTCGGCACGTTCCAGATCCTCGCGCTCATCCCCGGCGTCTCGCGTTCGGGCTCGACGATCACGGGCGGCCTGTTCATGGGCCTCAACCGCGAGGCCGCGGCGCGCTACTCGTTCCTGCTCAGCGTCCCCGCGGTCGTGCTGTCCGGACTGTTCGAGCTGAAGGGCGCGATCGGCACCGGCGACGTAGGCTGGCCGCCGACCCTGGTCGCGACGCTGTTCGCGTTCGTCGTCGGCTACGCCTCGATCGCGTGGCTGCTGCGGTTCCTGGTGCGCCACTCGACGGTCGTGTTCGTCGTCTACCGGGTCCTGCTCGGCGCCACCCTGCTCGCCCTGCTCGCCACCGGACTGCTGCACGACTGACGGTCCCGTAGGGCACACTCGTCGGCATGGACGGGAACGCCCGGGTCGGCGTGCGCGACGGGCCGTGGCGCAGCTGGACCCGCCGTCCCGCGCGGGCGCTCCGCGGCGTCGTCCGGTCGTACCACGGCTTCGTGGTCGACTCGGGGCCGCCGACCACCGACCGGGTGTTGCCCGCGCCCACCGTCACGGTCATCCTCAGCTTCGGCGACCTGCTGCACCTGCACGCGACGCCGGGCAGCAACCACCGCGACGGCAGCTACGTGTCGTTCGTCGCGGGGCTCGACGACCGGCCGGGCGTGATCGCCCACGACGGCCGGCAGGCGGGCGTCCAGCTCGATCTCGACCCGCTCGGCGCCGCGCTCCTGCTCGGCATGCCTGTCGGTCCGCTCGCGCGCGACGTCGTCGGCCTCGACGGCCTGCCCGGCCGCGACGCCGCGGAGTTGGCCGAGCGGCTCGCCGACGCACCCGACTGGCCCGCCAGGTTCGCGCTGCTCGACACCGCGCTCACGGCCAGGATCGACGAGCGCCGCGCGCCCGCGCCAGAGGTCCGGCACGCCTGGCGGCTGATCCGGCGCAGCGGGGGACGGGTGCGCGTCGACGAGCTCGCCGCCGAGACGGGGTGGAGCCGGCGCCACCTCGCCGAGCGGTTCAGGTGTGAGCTCGGCCTGACGCCGAAGACGGCGGCGCGGGTCACCAGGTTCGACCGCGCCAGGTGGCAGCTGGTCACCGGTCCGCCCACCACCCTGACCGATCTCGCCGTGCGCTGCGGCTTCTACGACCACGCCCACATGGACCGCGAGTTCCGCGTCCTCGCCGGCTGCTCACCCACCCGACTGGCGGAGCTCCCTTTCGTCCAAGACCCGTGACGGCACCGGCCGCTAGCGTCGGCCGCGAGAGTCGATACGGAGGGCACGACCATGAGCCAGACCATCTTCCCGGCACTGCGGTACAGGGACGCCGCCGGCGCGATCGAGTTCCTGACGAAGGCGTTCGGCTTCACCGAGGTCGTGGCCTACCGCGGCGACGACGGCATGGTGGAGCACGCGCAGCTGGACTTCCGCGGCACCTCGATCATGCTCGGCCAGCGGCGCGAAGGGGAGTACGACGAGATCACCTCGGACGTCGCCGCCAGCGCCTGCTACGTCGTCGTCGCCGACACCGACGCCCACTTCGCGCATGCCCGTGCCGGTGGCGCGCGGATCGTGAAGGAGCCGTACGAGCAGGACTACGGCTCGCGCGACTACACCGCCGAGGACCCGGAGGGCAACGTGTGGACCTTCGGCACCTACCCGGGCGCCCAGGTGCCGCGAGGCGGTACCGTCGGCCGGTGACGACCCTGCGAGGCGTGGTCTTCGACTTCTTCGGCACCCTGACCGTCGACCAGGTGCCGGCGGAGCGGCACCGGACGCAGGAGCCGGTGGCCCGGTTGCTCGGGGTGCCGTTGGACGCCTACCTGGTCGCGCTGCGCGACACCTTCACCGAGCGGGCGACCGGCGTCTACCGGGACACGGCGGAGTCGTTGCGGGCCCTCGCCACGCAGCTGGGCGGCGACCCGTCGCCGGAGTCGCTGACGGCCGCCGTCGCGTCGCGCGAGGACGCGGAACGCACGATGACCAGGCCACGACCGGGAGTCCTCGAGCTGCTCGCGGACCTGCACGCCGGCGGCGTGCCCGTCGGCGTGTTGTCGGACTGCACCTGGGAGACGGCGAACATCTGGCCCGAGCTCCCGTACGCCGGGCTCGTGGACGCCGTCGTCTTCTCGGTCGTCGTCGGGGCCAGGAAGCCGGCACCGGTCATGTACGAGCTCGTCGCCCGGCCCCTCGGGCTGGCACCGGAGGAGATCGTGTACGTCGGCGACGGCGGCAGCAACGAGCTGACCGGCGCGCGGCGGGCGGGCATGCACCCCGTGCTGCTGCGCGCCTCGCTCGACGAACCCGCCGCCGTACAGGCCCTGCGCTACGACGCCGAGACCGACTGGACAGGTGAGCACGTGCGCGACGTCGGCGAGCTGCGCCGGCTGCTCGCCGACCACGGCCTGCTCGACGGGGCCCCTAGCTCCCCGGCGTGACGCGCGGGGTCAGCTGGAGGTCGGCCCGCCGGAGCGCGTCGACGGTCAGGCCGATCTGGCGGACGTACTCCGTACAGCCGTCGCAGCCGGAGAGGTGGTCGAGGACGTCGGCCCTGAGATGGGGTGGGAGCACGCCTTCGAGATAGTCGGTGACCAGCTCGACGAGCTCCCTGCAGGCGAGTTCCTCGTCCGTCGGCTCGGCGACCGCCACAGGACGGCGCCGCGACGACGACGCGACCAGCAGGAGCCCGACGAGCAGCGCGACCGCGGTGACGAACCAGCCGGCGGTGCTCACCCCGTGGCTGCGGGCGAACCAGCCGAACACCAGTGAGAACGGCAGGAACAGCACCCAGGACAGCGTGCCGACCCCGGAGGAGACGCCCGCGCGGATGTTCGCCGCGACGCCGTCATGCAGCAGCTTCCCGGCGCGGATGCTGACGATCGCGAGCAGCAGTGCCAGTACGACCTGGGCGGCGACCACCGCCGCCAGCGACCGTGTCAGGGTGAGCGCCAGCGTCGCCGCCGGTGTGGCCACGGCGAGCAGGACCACGACCGGCCGACGGTCGAGGTCGAGCCTGCCGGTGAGGTAACCGCCCACACCGAGGGTGCCGACGACGCCCGCCCAGTACGGGCCGAACAGCACCGCGGGCGCGGTGAGCGCGACGAGCCACAGCGGGCCGAACTCGAACACGGCCTGGGTGAGCATCCCCACCAGCGCCGCCAGCAGCATGACCTGCCTTATCCCGGACCCGCGGAGCATCGTCCGGTAGGTGAGCGCGACGTGGCGGCGCAGCGCGACCGGTTCCGCGGCGCGGTGCAGCCGCGGCTCCGCGAACCGCAGGAACGCCACGACCGCGAGCACCGCGAACGGCAGTGAGGCGAAGTACGTGATCCGGGGGGACGTCCAGCCGGCGAGCACGCCGCCGGCCAGGGCGCTCACCACCAGCGCGCCGCTCTCGACGATCCGGATGCGGCCGACCCACCTCTCGTACTGCTCGCTCGAGCCGGTCTCCTCCATCACGACGTCGTAGACGACGCTGTCGACCGTGCCCGAACTGAGCGCGAAGTAGACGCCCAGGATCATCGCCGCCGCGATGTAGGTCGGCACGTTCGTGCTGAGCCCGCCGAGCAGCGTGCTCGCGAACAGCGCGGCGCACGCGCAGACCATGAGCCGGCTGCGGCTCCAGCGGTCGGCCAGGATCCCTGACGGCACCTCGAGGAGCGGCACGACCGCGGCGTACGCGGCGGCCATGATCGCGACGGTCCTCGGCGTGAAGCCGATCTGGGTCATGAACAGCTTCTCGACCGGCACCCAGAAACCCATGGCCGCGAGCCCGACGGCCAGCTGAAGCAGCACCAGTCGCCGGGCGAGGGCCCGCGGCACAGCGGCGACCGCCGGTGCCGCGGTCACGTGTCACCGCGCTCGGCGAGGCGACGGTCGAGGCGTTCCCGCACCACCGCCCTGGCCCGGTGCAGGATCGCCCGCTGCTGCTCCGGCGTCAGGCCCAGCCGCGCCCCGACCTCGGCGGTGTCCTGGCCGAGCACGTCACGGGCGACGACCACCTCGCGCCAGGTCGGGGGCAGCTCGTCGACGGCGCCGCCGAGCGTGCCCTGCAGGTCGGGGTCGTCCGGATCGGTCGTCGGCCAACGGTCCGGGAAGGCACGCCAGTGACCTGGGTACGGCTCGTCCGTGTCCTGGAACCGCGACTCGGGGACGGTCGGCGTCCGTGCGAACCACCGCGCCGTCCAGCGGGCGAACCGGTTCCTCGGCTCCTGGCCCCGCAGGGCGGTGTTCGCCACCGCCCGCGCCAGCCACCTGTTCACCGCGAGACCAGCCGGGCCAGGTTGTCGAACGAGCCCTGCCAGCCGTCGCGGTGCGACTCACGGGTCCGTTCGTCGGCAAGTCCGCGGTTTGTCATCACGACGGTGGTCGTCCCGTCCGGGTGCCCGGTGAAGTCGACCTCGACGAGCTGGACGCCGGTGGCGATCTCGGACCGGTCCCAGGACCAGGTGAACACCAGCCGCGTCGGCGGCGTGACCTCGCGGTACTCGCCACCCCCTCCGGCCTGCTCGCCGTCCGGGCCGCGCATCACCAGCCGCAGCCGGCCACCGACACGGAGGTCGACCTCGGCGACCGGAGTGTCCCAGTCCGCGCCCGGCGGGTACCAGCGGCGCAGCAGCTCGGGGCTCGTCCACGCCGCGAACACCTCCTCGACGGGCGCGGCGTACGTCCGCTCGATCCTGATCGCCGTCGGGTCCTGACCCTCGGGACCGGTCACCGCTGCTCCTCCCGCTCGGCGAGGACGTCGCCCGCCGCGTCGAACATGCGCGTCCATACGGCCCGCTGGTGATCGAACCAGTCCGCCGCGTCCGCGAGCGGCGCGACGTTCAGCGCGAGCCGGTGCGAGCGGCCCGTGACCGTGCGCACGACGACGCCCGAACGCTCGAGCACCTTCAGATGCTTGGAGATCGTCGGCTTCGACACCCCGAAGCCCCGCGTGGCGACGCCGACCGTGGCCGGACCGTGGGCCAGCCGCTCGACGATCCCGCGGCGGATCGGATGGGCCACGGCCCGGAACGGATCGTTAGCCACTCGGGTAACATACTCGATCCGTCAACCGCCCGCGACGCCGACCAGGTCGCCCTCCGGGTCGGTGAAGTGGCCGACGACGAGCCCGGTCGGTGCCCGCACCGGTCCCATCCGGCGGGTCCCG
>JAFMQP010000368.1 GCA_017354575.1 Acidothermales bacterium
TTCCGCACGCTCGTCATGTTGGCCGGCGTGCTCGTGCTGGTCATCATGGCGGCGATCACGGCATTCCTGATCATCGAGGCCATCCCCGCGCTGAACGCCGACCACGCGAACTTCTTCACCGAGACGAAGTGGTTCCCCGACGCGTCGCCGAGCGTGTTCGGGGTGGCGGCGTTGACCGTCGGCACCCTGGTGTCGAGCGTGATCGCACTGCTGCTCGCCACGCCGGTCGCCGTCGCCGTCGGACTGTTCACGACGCGGTACGCGACCGGCTCCTTCGGCCGGCTCTGCGGGTACGCGGTCGACCTGCTCTCCGCGGTGCCGAGCGTGGTGTTCGGGTTGTGGGCCATCCAGTACTTCGTGCCGGTGCTCAACCCCGTCCAGCGCGGGCTCTCCGCGGCGCTCGGGTGGATCCCGGTCTTCCACGCCGACCTCGTCGGTAGGTCGTTGTTCGTCGCGGGCGTCGTCCTCGCCGTGATGATCCTGCCGACGATCGCGGCGCTCTCGCGCGAGGTGCTGTTGCGGGTGCCGCGCTCGCAGATCGAGGCCGCACAGGCCCTCGGGGCGACGAAGTGGGAGACCATCAAGCTCGCGGTGCTGCCGAACGCGAAGCGCGGCATCACGTCCGCGGCGATGCTCGGCCTCGGCCGCGCGTTGGGCGAGACGATCGCCGTTGCCATGGTTCTGTCCTCGAGCTACGTCCTGTCGATCCACATCCTGCAGCCCGGCGGCGCGACGTTCGCCGCCAACATCGCGAACATGTTCGGTGAGGCGGGGACGGTCGGTCGCGGCGCACTCATCGCGTCCGGGCTGGTGCTGTTCGTCATCACGTTCGCCGTGAACGGGCTGGCGCGACTGCTGCAGATGAGGGGCGCGCGGAGGGCGGCACGATGAGCGCGATCACGCCGACCCGGAGGAGCCCGGTCGCGGTTCGGCCGTCGACCGCGCGGCGCGTGCGCAACCGCGTCGCCACGGTCGCCATCTACCTCGCCGTCGCGGTCGCCCTCGCGCCGCTCGTCGCTGTGCTCTGGGCGGTGGTGCGTAAGGGGATCGCGCGGCTCGACCTCACGTTCCTCACCCACTCGATGCGCAACATCGGCGCGACCGACGTCGGCGGTGGCGCGTACCACGCGATCGTCGGGACGGTGGAGCAGGTCGCACTCGCCGGGATCATGGCCATCCCGCTCGGCATCCTGGTCGCGATCTACCTGGTCGAGTACGGCGGCAACGGACGCCTCGCACGCGCGGTGAGCTTCGTGGTCGACGTCATGACCGGCATCCCGTCGATCGTCGCCGGCCTGTTCGTCCTCGCGTTCTGGGTGCTCGCGCTCGGCGAGGGGTTCTCGGGCTTCGCGGGCGCGATGGCGTTGGCGATCCTGATGCTGCCCGTCGTCGTCCGGTCCTCCGAGGAGATGTTCCGGCTGGTGCCCGACGACCTGCGTGAGGGCGCGCTGGCGCTCGGCATCCCACGCTGGCGCGTGATCCTGCGCGTGGTGCTGCCGACCGCGGCCGCCGGACTGGTGACCGGCCTCATGCTCGCGATCGCCCGCGTGACCGGTGAGACGGCGCCGCTGCTGCTCACCGTGTTCTTCACCGATTCGATCAACAACGACCCGTTCCACGGGCCACAGGTCGGCATCGCCCAGTTCGTGTTCGACCAGGCGACCCGGCCGACGGACGCAGCGATCACGAGGGCGTGGGCGGGTGCGCTCACTCTCGTGCTCGGGGTCCTGCTGTTGAACCTGGCCGCAAGGGCACTCGCCCGCTGGAAGGCACCGAAGGTGGAGACACACTGACATGACAGAGACGGAGAGAGAGCAGATGCCGGCGGTCGTCCAGCCACCGCGCTCGGACGCATCCGAGTCTGCCCCGGTCACCGGCGGCACGCGCGTCGAGATCGAGAATCTCACGGCCTACTACGGTTCGCGCGCGGCGGTGACGGACGTGTCCCTCACCGTCCTGCCGCGTACCGTCACCGCGTTCATCGGCCCGTCCGGCTGCGGTAAGTCGACCGTGCTGCGGGCCATCAACCGGATGCACGAGGAGATCCCGGGCGCCCGCATCGAGGGCCGGATCACCATCGACGGCGTGGACGTGTACGGCCGCGACGTCGACCCCACGTCCGTGCGCAGGGCCGTCGGCATGGTGTTCCAGAAGGCGAACCCGTTCCCGACCATGTCGATCTACGACAACGTGATCGCCGGGCTCAAGCTCGTGAGCAACGGACGGCGTCGCGGCGGCTACGACGAGATCGTCGAGAAGGCGCTGCGCCGGACCAACCTGTGGGACGAGGTGAAGGACCGCCTGAACAAGGCGGGCTCCGCGCTGTCCGGGGGCCAGCAGCAGAGGCTGTGCATCGCCCGCGCGATCGCCGTCGAGCCCGAGGTCGTCCTGATGGACGAGCCGTGCTCGGCGCTCGACCCGATCTCGACGCTCGCGATCGAGGACCTCATCGGCGACCTGAAGAAGCAGTACACGATCGTCATCGTCACCCACAACATGCAGCAGGCGTCCCGGGTGAGCGACATGACCGCGTTCTTCTCGTTGCCCGGGCCCGGCCTGCCCGGCACCCTGATCGAGGTGGACGACACCACGACGATGTTCCAGACGCCGAGCCGCAAGGCGACCGAGGACTACATCACGGGCCGCGTCGGGTAGCTCGGCCTACCGTCCGACCGGAGACCTGCCTACACTGGCGTCAGCTTTTGCTGACGAGAGAAGTGGTCTTCATGGCGGAGCGGAACGCGGGGCCGAGGAGTCCGGGCCGGGCACCGGCGTGGCGGTGGCTGCGGGACCGGTTGCGGCGGCGGCTGCTGACCACGGCGGACGTCCCGCGCCAGGGCGGTCCCGACGACCCGGGCGGCGGGCTGGCCGGCGTCAGGGAACCGCGTCGGCCGAACCCGTCACCGTTAAGCGACGCCGCGGCGCGAGATCTGCCGTAGCCGCTCCGGTCTTCGGGGTCAGAAGAACCTCATGCCGACGTTCCGGAGCCGGCGCCGGTGGATGGTCGCGGCCCGCTCGGCTGCCTCGGCCGTGACCAGGTCGCCCCACGCCCCCGCGGCCGCCTGACCCAGCTGCAGCAGGTCTTCCGCCTCGTCCTGGGTGAGCCCGACGTGCTGAACGAGGCGCGTGCCGAACCCGATGTGCCAGCGCTCGTCACGGAGGACCAGCTCGACTCCCCGGCGAACGCCCGGAAGCCCGACGGACAGCCGGTCGAGCGTGTCGAGCATCGTGTTCTGCCCGGCCAGCAGGACCACGCCCTCGAGCACCATGTGGTACAGCCCGACGGCGGTGGTGAGGTCCTCACGGTCCTCGGCGAGGCGCAGGGCGGTGGCCGGCAGCCGTTCCTCGAACAGGGCGACGAGTTCGGGACTGACGAGGGTGCGGAGGACGTCCAGCCGAGCCGCGGCGTCGGCCCCCGGGACGGCCGCCACCTCGGCCGCCACGCGGTCGAAGAAGCGAGCGTGCCGGCGCTCGTCACGGGCCTGCGCACGGAAGATGTCCGCCACCGAGTCGTCGGAC
>JAFMQP010000369.1 GCA_017354575.1 Acidothermales bacterium
ACCATTGCGTGGTCACCGGGGACGACGATCTTGGTCTGTGCCCGTGGGGCCTCCTGGGTATCAGCCATGCGCGCTACGGCCGGCCCGCCTTCCCTGCTCTCTGCGATCCGATGGCCACCATGGTAGTGGCCCGCACCGACATCCGCCGGTCCGTTTCACCCGGGCGGCCAGTTCAGCCCGCGCCCGCCCAGCACGTGCGCGTGCACGTGGAAGACGGTCTGACCCGCGCCGGTGCCGGTGTTGAAGACGACGCGGTACCCCGGGTCCCTGATCCCCTCGGCCTTGGCCACGGACTCGCCGGTGAGGAGCAGCTCGGCGAGCGTGGCGGGATCGTCACGGGCGAGGTCGGCGACGGTGGGGTGGTGGCCCTTCGGGATGATGAGCACGTGGGTGGGCGCCTGCGGGTTGATGTCGCGGAACGCGACCACGCGGTCGGTCTCCTCGACGACCGTCGCCGGGACGTCTCCGGTAACAATCTTGCAGAACAGACAATCCGTCACCAGTCCTCCAGCAGGTTCGTGTGCGCCGTGGTCCCCGAAGATGACAAGGTAGTCCCCTACCGGTCGGGCGCCGACGGACCAGGCGGATCGCCCGACTCGACGGTAAACCCGGAGTGGCAGCAGGGCGTCGCACTCGCGTGATCACAGCCGCGATGCCACTCCCCGCTGGACGGGAGATAGTGGTCGAGTCTCGCTGGGACGCCGACGAAGCCGTGACTGAGCTGTACGTCGCTCATTACCGGTCCCTCGTCCGCATCGCCGTGCTGCTCGTCCGCGACCCCGAGTCGGCCGAGGACATCGTGCAGGACGCGTTCGTCGCCATGCACGGTGCGTGGCGACGACTCCGCGACCACGAGCGGGCGCTGCCCTACCTGCGGCAGGCGGTCGTCAACCGGGCGCGGTCGGCGCTCCGGCACCGCAAGGTCGAGATCAAGTACGCGCCCAAGGCGGGGCCCGACGCGCCCAGCGCGGAGTACGGCGCCCTCGGCGTGCTCGAGCGCGACGCCGTGCTGGCGGCGCTCGAGAAGCTGCCGGTACGGCAGCGCGAGACGCTGGTGCTGCGCTACTACGGCGACCTGTCCGAGGCGCAGATCGCGGAGGCCATGGGGATCAGCCGGGGAGCCGTCAAGAGTCACGCGTCCCGGGGCATGAGCTCCCTGCGCGACCTGCTCGACACGAGCACGTCGGAGGTGCAGGTACGAGGAGACCAGGGGGGAGGGCGAACGTGAGCCACGACGAGCGGGACGAGCTGGAGCGGCGGCTGCGGGACGCCCTCCACAACGCGGTCGAGGACGTGCAGCCGCGCGGCGACGGCCTCGGCCGGATCCGTGAGCGGATCGAGACGGGCGGACACCGCGGCTGGTGGGCCAGGCTGCGCGGGCCGTGGCTCACCAGCCCGGCGTTCGCCGCGGCGAGCCTGGTCGGCGTCATCGGGCTCGGCGTCGTCGTCACCGTCGGCATCGGCCAGGAGACGGGCATCGCACCGCCGCTCGGCCACGCGACGTCGGAGGCGTCGACCACCATCTCGACGTCCGCGAGCGAGACCCCGCCGCCCACGCGGAGCCCGGAGCCGGCGAAGACGACGCCGCACACGACCACGCCCGCGCCGACGCACAGCACCACCACCGCCCCACCCCGGCCGGAGACGGTCAGCGTTCCGGTCTACTTCATCACCAGGACGCGGGACGGGTACGGCGTCAGCCGCACCAGCACGTCGACCACCGTCGAGGGCGGCAAGAAGCACCAGCAGGACATGCGGGCGAAGGCCGCGTACGACGCCATCTTCACCCGCGGCCCGAACAGCACCAGCGCCGGCCTGTGGCAGCCGGGCACCAGCGTGGTGGATGCCTCGGTGGCGGGCGACACCGTGCGCGTCGACCTTTCCGGCTCGGCCTCGTCCGGTACCGAGCAGTCGGCGGACGCCGCGCGAGCGGCGCTGAAGCAGCTCGTCTACACCGGCCTGGACGCCGTGCCGTCGGCGTCCTCGGTGCAGGTGCGCGTCGGCGGCGCGGAGGTGTCGTCGTTCTGGAACATCCTGACCGTCAACGCTGGAGGCGTCACCCGCGACGACGAAGCGCTCACCCGGCCGCTCAACACCATCACCGCGCCGAAGCCCGGCGCGAGCGTCACCTCACCGGTGAGGCTGCAGGGCACCGGCGCGTACGCGGGCGGCACGGTGTACTGGACGATCAGCAGCGGCGACAAGACGATGGCCGCGCAGACCGGCAAGCTCGACACCGGCACCAACGGCTTCACGAACTGGACCTACGACGTGACGCTCCAGCCGGGCACCTACACGGCCCAGGTCTACGAGCAGGTGAACGGCGAGACCCGCAACGCCCAGGAGGTGACCTTCACCGTCACGTCCTGACGCCACCCGCCGCGACCGTCAATGGCTCTTCCAGGCGTCCGGGTCGTCGGCCAACCGGGTCACCCTCCTGGGCAGCCGCCCGGTCGCGATGTCACCCACCGACACGTGCTCCAGCACGTTGCGCAGGCTCGCCCGGGCCGCCACCCACACCGTCTGCAGCGGTTCCACCGGGCCCTTGTACTCGCTTTGCTCCGGCCGCATCCCGCGCACCTCGGCCAACGGCCCGTCCAGCGCCCGGATCACGTCCGCGACCATGATGTCCCGCGCCGGACGCGACAGCAGGTACCCGCCCTCGTTGCCGCGCCGGCTCGCGACGATCCCGGCACGCCGCAGCTGGTTGAGGATGCCCTCGAGGAACCTCGTCGGAATCTGCTGCGCTTCGGCGAGCGCCTCACAGCTCACCCGCTCCTCCCCGGAACCGGCGAGCACCACCAACGCGCGCATGGCGTAATCAACCCGAGCGGATATGTGCACCGGCCCATTCTGCACCTACCGCCGGGGAATACCCGAAGCGCCACACGGTGTCAGCCGACGGCGAGCCCGCGGCGCCTCCGCATGCCGTCCGACCACCGGGTGAAGACGTGGTCCATCACCATGCCGAGGACCAGGATCACGACCATCACGGCGAGCAGCCCCGGGGCGTCGCTGTCGTCGCGCGCGAGCTGGAGGTCGGCGCCGAGCGCCGGCCTGCCCTGGATGATGACCAGCAGCTCGCCGGCCATCAGGCTGCGCCACGCGAACGCCCAGCCCTGCTTCAGCCCGCCGACGTACGAGGGCAGCGCCGCGGGCAGCACGACGTACCGGTACCTGGCGAGGCCGTGCGCGCCGAGCATGTGCCCGGCGCGGAGCAGCTGTGGCGGCACGTGGTCGATACCGCCGATGATGCCGTTCGCGACGGACGGCGCGGCGCCGAGGACGACGACGAACAGGATCGCCGACTCGGACAGCTGGAACAGCAGGATGGCGAGCGGGAACCACGCGATGGACGGCATGGTCTGCAGGCCGGTGATGAGCGAGCCGACCGCGAGGCGGAGCACGCGCCAGCGCGAGACGGCGATCCCCAGCAGGCTGCCGAACAGGACGGCGACGGTGTAGCCGACGACCGCCCGTTGCATCGTCGTCGCGATCTCCAGCCACAGCTTGGCC
>JAFMQP010000106.1 GCA_017354575.1 Acidothermales bacterium
TACGGCTACGGCGGTTTCGGCATCTCGCTCACGCCCGCGTACTCGGCCACCGCGCTCGCCTGGGCGCAGGCAGGCGGGACGTACGTCGTCGCGAACCTGCGCGGCGGCGACGAGGAGGGCGAGGCGTGGCACCGGGCGGCGATGTTCGGCGACAAGCAGAACGTGTTCGACGACTTCTACGCGGTCGGCGAGCGGCTGGTCGCGGACGGCTGGACCACGCCGGACCGGCTGGCGGCGTCCGGCGGGTCGAACGGCGGGCTGCTCGCCGGCGCCGCGACGACACAGCGGCCGGACCTGTTCGCGGCCGTGCTGTGCTCGGCGCCGCTGCTCGACATGATGCGGTACGAGCGGTTCGACATCGGCGCGATGTGGAACGTCGAGTTCGGCAGCGCGGACGACCCGGACGCGCTGGGGTGGCTGCTGGCGTACTCGCCGTACCACAACGTGCGCGAGGGCGTGGACTACCCGGCGGTGCTGTTCACGGTCTTCGACAACGACTACCGGGTCAACCCGCTGCACGCGCGCAAGACCTGCGCCGCGCTGCAGCACGCGACGGCGGGCACGCGGCCGGTACTGCTGCGGCGCGAGGCCGAGGTGGGGCACAGCGCACGGTCGGTGACACGCACGGCGACGCTCGCCGCTGACGGGCTCGCGTTCCTCGCGCGGCACACGCGCCTCGATACGTTGTGACCGTGATCGAGCCCGACTACCCGCTGTGTACCGAACGCCTCGACCTCCGCCCGTTCGAGCCCGCCGACCTCGACGCCGTCCATGCGATCTTCTCCTCGCCCGACGTCGTCCGTTACCTGTACGAGGAGCCGCGCGACGAGGAGGGCGCGCGCATCCTGCTCGCGCGGAAGCGGCGCCGCCGGGCGCTCGTGGACTCCGGTGACGCGCTCAGCCTGGCCGTGGTCGAGCGCGCGACCGGTGCGGTCGCGGGGGACGTCACCTTCATGTGGCGGAGCGAGGAGCACCGGCAGGCCGAGATCGGCTACGTGCTCGACCCGGCGTTCCACGGCAGGGGCTACGCCACCGAGGCGAGTGCGGAGCTGCTGCGGTTCGGCTTCGAGGAGGTCGGGGTGCACCGGATCAGCGGCCGGCTCGACGGGCGCAACGCGGCGTCCGCGCGGGTGCTGGAACGGCTCGGCATGCGGCGCGAGGCGCACCTCGTGCAGAACGAGTGGGTCAAGGGCGAGTGGACAGACGAGCTGGTGTACGCGATCCTCGCCGACGAGTGGCGGAGGACGTCCGATTCCGTCAAGACTTCGGCAGGCCCGCGCGGCTAACGTCGGCTGCATGACAACTCGACCCGCACTCGTCGAACTGGTCGTGGCCGACATGGCCGCGTCGCTCGCCTTCTACCGTCGCCTCGGCATCGACGTCCCGGCCGACGCCGACGGCCAGCCGCACGTCGACGCCGAGCTACCCGGCGGCATGCGGATCGCCTGGGACACCGTCGAGACCGTCCGCTCGTTCGACCCCGACTGGACGCCGCCGCGGGGCGGCCACGCGATGGCGCTCGCGTTCGCGTGCGACGACCCCGGGGACGTCGACCGGACGCACGCGGAACTCGTCGACGCCGGCTACCGGAGCCACAAGGACCCGTGGGACGCGTTCTGGGGCATGCGGTACGCCGTCGTCCACGACCCCGACGGCAACCCGGTGGACCTGTTCGCGCCGCTACCCGCCGCGGCCGACCAGTCGGCGTAGCGCCTCCCCGGTGAGCGAACGGACGTCCCGCGCCAGGTGCGCCTGGTCGGCGTAGCCGGTGGCGGCGGCCACGGTGGCGAACGGCGTACCCGTGCGCGCGAGGTCGACAGCGCGTGTCATCCGCAGGATGCGGGTCAGCGTCTTCGGCCCGTAGCCGAACGCGGTGAGCGAGCGGCGGTGCAGCTGCCGCTCGGACAGCCCGACCCGGTCGGCGATCGCCGCCACCGGCGCGCCGGACCTGGAAAGGGACGCGATCGCCGTCACGACGGGGTCCGGTGCGTTCGACCGCCGCAGCAGGCCCAGTGCCACCGACGCGAGCGCCTCGGCCGGGTCACCGGCGTCGCCGACCCGTTCGCCGACGGCACGCACCCGACCGTCGGGCCAGAGTGCGGAAAGCGGCACGCGCTGGTCGCGCAGCTCGGCGGCGGGGACGCCGAGCATCGTGGGCGCGAGGCCTGGGGCGAACCGGACACCGGCGTAACGCGCGCCCGGGTGCGTGGTGTCCAGCTGCGCGACGGTGTCCGGGCCCGCGACGAGCAGCACGCCGTCGGCCCAGACGATGTCCATGCACCCGTCCGGCAGGATGCGCCCCACCGTCTGCCCCGCCGGCACCGTGCGTGTCCACACGACCACCCCGGTGCCCGGGACGGCCCGCTCGCGGTACATGCCCTCGAGCATCCCACCCGCCGCCGACACCGGTTGGGCTCCGTGCGCGTCCGTACATGGCGCCGCCGGACATCACACGGCGCGGCCTGACTCCACATGGCGCCGCGCGACTTCACATGGCGCGACCTGACTTCACATGGCGCCGCCGGTCCTTACATGGCGCGACCCGAAAACTTGTCCACGTCGCCCCGATGCCGAGCGAGCGGCGCCATGTGAAGTCGACCAGCGCCATGTGAAGTGCGGGTGGCAGGCCGAACCGGCACGCGCTCGGGCGGAATCGCTACGCTCTGCCCGTGATGACGATCGCCCGCGGCACCGACTTCGCGATCAACCACCCCTGGTGGCTGCAGCTCGTCGCCGTCGCGGCGACGGTCGTGGCCGCGGTCGGCCTCCGCCTGGCGCTCGGCCTGGTCATCACCAGGGTGGCCAAGCGGATCGGCGAGAGCCGGATGCCGCAGTGGCGGCTGTTCCCCGGCCGCAGCGCCGCGCTGCTGTCCGAACGCCGCGAGCAGCGCACCCAGACGGCGGCGTCACTGCTGCGCAGCGTCACGTCGTTCGTCGTCGGCGCGGTCGCCATCGTGCTGATCCTCTACTACGTCGGCGTCGAACTGACGCAGGTGTTCGCCGGCGTCGGCGTCGTCAGCCTGATCATCGGCTTCGGCGCGCGGGAGATCATCAGCGACTTCCTCGCCGGCATCGCCATGCTCGGCGCCGACCAGTACGGCGTCGGCGACGTCGTCGACGTCGGCCCCGTGGTCGGCACCGTCGAGGGGGTCGGCCTGCGCACCACGCGGCTGCGGGACGCGGACGGCGGCGTCTGGTACGTCCGCAACGGGCAGATCCCCCGGGTCGGCAACATGAGCCAGGGCTGGGGCCGCGCGGTCATCGACGTGCCGGTACCGACGAACCGCGACCCGGAGAGCGTCCGCGACCTGCTGCGGAAGGTGGCGCGGTCGATGCGCGACGAGCCCCAGTGGCAGAGCGTCATCCTGGACGAGCCGGACGTCCCCGGCATCGTCGAGCTGGAGACCGACCACTACGTCGTCGAGGTCAGGGTCCGCACCTCGCCGCTGCGGGCGCAGGAGGTCGCGGCCGAGCTGCGCAAGCGGTTCGTGGACACGCTCGACGCGGCGGAGTGACCAGCTCGTGTCCGACCTCGTCTGGTACGTCTCCTACGGCTCGAACATGTGCCTGGACCGGCTGCGCTACTACCTGCGCGGTGGCCGCCCTTCCGGCGCGGGCCACACCTACCCCGGCTGCCGGGACGCCGCCGACCCGCGTGCGGACGAGTCGGTGACACTGCCGGGGTCGACGTACTTCGCGCTCGAGTCGCCGACCTGGACGGGCGGCCTCGCGCTCTACGACCCGGACACGGCGGGCGAGGCGGTCGCGCGCGCGTACCTCGTCACGGCGTCGCAGTTCGCCGACATCGCGGCGCAGGAGATGCACCGGGCGCCGGGCACCGACCTGGACCTCACCGAGGTGCTCGCGTCCGGCCGGTGCGCGCTCGGCCCCGGCCGGTACGAGACGCTGGTCCGCGCGGGCGAGCGCGACGGCGTCCCGCTGCTGACGTTCACCGCGCCGTGGCGGCTCGCGGACGTGCCGGGCAACCGTCCGGCGCCCGCCTACGTGCGGCAGCTCTCCCGGGGCCTCGCCGAGACCACGGGATGGGACGACGCCGCCGTCGCCGGTTACCTGTCCCGCTGTCCCGGCGCGGGTGACTGGACACCCGAAGAGGTGGCCGCACTCCGTAGGGTGGAGCCATGAGTGCCAGCCCCAGCGACGCCGCCAGCTTCTACGAGCTCGTCGGCGGCGAGGAGACGTTCCGCAGGATCGTGCACCGGTTCTACCGGGGCGTCGCCGGTGACCCGCTGCTGCGCGAGATGTACCCGGACGACCTCGACGCGTCCGAGTGGCGGTTGCGGATGTTCCTGGTGCAGTACTGGGGCGGCCCGCGCACGTACAGCGAGCAGCGCGGCCACCCGCGGTTGCGTATGCGGCACGCGGGGTTCAAGGTCGACAGCAGGGCCAGGGACGCCTGGCTCGGCCACATGCGCGAGGCACTCGACGAGGCCGACCTGCCGGCCGAACGCGACCAGCAGCTCTGGGACTACCTGGTCATGGCGGCCAACAGCCTGATCAACACCCTCGACGAGGACGACCCGCGCGGCACCCACCGCGGGCCGTCCCTGCTCTAGCCGGACCACGGCGTGAGCCGCAAGGGGGGTCGCGGCAGCCATCCGGTCGCATTCGTCGACGAGTCCGCCACGGTGCAGAACATCGAGGGGCGGCCGAAGTACTACACGATGACCGCGGTCGTCGTGAATCCCAGGGACGTCGAGCGCGTCCGCGAACGGCTGCGGATGGAGACGGGTGGCAATCTGCACGCGAACGACACCCGGCCGCACGAACGGGCCGCGCTGACCGCGGTGCTCGCCGACGAACCGGGCGTACGGTCCGTCGTGACCGTACGTTCGGGTTTCGAGGGGAAGCAGTACGAGGACGCGCGCCGGGACTGCCTGGCCGAGCTCACCCGGCGGTTGAGCCGGCAGGACGTCCGCCTGATGATGATGGACGACCGGTCGGGAGGCTCCGGGTCGGACAAGCTCAACAGGCTCGACCGCGAGACCGTCGCCGCCGCCCGGCCCGAGCGCAGACAGGTCGAGATCCAGCACGTCCGCGACGACGCCGAGCCCCTCGTGCAGGCGGCGGACGTGGTCGGCTGGCAGGTGCGCCGCGGAATGGAGCGGGACGACCCGTCGCAGCTCGCCTCCGTCGTGGGACGGCAACCCGGCAAGATGCAGATCCACGAGGCGCCCAGATTCCAGCCGCAGGACCAGCGACAGCGCCAGGCGACCTCGCAGCCTGCCGCACCGGGCACCGCGCCAGGCCGGCGGACGGCGCTGCAGGCGCGGATCGACCGGCTCGTCCGGGACGCCAGGGCAATGGCCCCGACCTCCGAGCAGGCGCTCGCGGACGCACGGAAGAGCCTGAGGGACGCACAGCGGAATGCGAAGGCCTCGGCCGGCAAAGGCGGGAAGAGCAGGGCGGGCAGGAAGAGCGCCAAGGGCCGTGAGCCGAAGCACGACCGGAACCGGGACCGAGGTGGACGCGGCGGCAGGTAGCGGCATCGCCGGGTCGCCTGTCGGCGGCCGGAGGATGGCCCGGGACCGGGCTCTCGGTCATACCCCGATGCACCCGGCCCCGCCGACGGCCGAAGCTCGACCCCGAAGGGGGAGTCCCCCGACCGTCGGTGCCGTCTCAAGTGTGCCACGGGCACGGGCCTCGGCCCCCGGAGTGCCGTATCATGCGCGCCCGAGTTGCGTTCATGGACGCATTCGTGCAGATTCGCCAGATGCCTGTCGTGCCCCGACTCGGCGTCCGGTTGCTGTGCATCCTCGGCCTGATCGCGGTCGCCACGACGTTCGCCTGCACGCCCGGGCGGGACGCGCACACCGGGTCGTCGTCGTCCGGGCTCTGCCCGGCAGACCCGGCCGCGCAGAAGCAGCAGCTGCGCGGCATGTGGGTGGCGTCGGTCCGGAACATCGACTGGCCGAGCAAGCCGGGACTGTCCGTCGCCCAGCAGCAGGCCGAGCTGATCGGCTGGCTCGACCTCGCGCGCGCCAGGCACCTCAACGCCGTCATGCTGCAGGTACGCCCGGACGGCGACGCGTTCTGGCCCTCGCCGTACGAGCCGTGGTCGCAGTGGCTGACCGGCACGCAGGGCAGGAACCCGGGCTACGACCCGCTCGCCTTCGCCGTCCGCGAGGCGCACAAGCGCAACCTGGAGCTGCACGCCTGGTTCAACCCGTACCGCGCCGGCGTGCACGCCGACCCGAGGAAGCTGACGCCGACGCATCCCGCGCGGGTGCACCCCGACTGGACGTTCCCCTACGGTGGCGCGCTCTACTACAATCCCGGCGTCCCCGAGGTGCGGCAGTTCGTGGAGACCGCGATCCTCGACGCCGTGCGCCGCTACGACATCGACGGCGTGCACTTCGACGACTACTTCTACCCGTATCCCGTGCCCGGGAAGAAGCTGCCGGACCAGAAGACGTTCGAGCGGTACGGCCACGGCTTCACCAGCATCGACGCCTGGCGCAGGCACAACGTCGACCTGCTCGTCAGCGAGCTGCACCAGCGGATCCACGCGATCAAGCCGTGGGTGCGGTTCGGCGTCAGCCCGTTCGGCATCTGGCGGAACAAGCGCAGCGACCCGCACGGCTCGGACACGCACGGGCTCGAGTCGTACAGCGCGATCTACGCCGACAGCCGCGGCTGGGTGAAGCACGGGTACGTCGACTACGTCGCCCCGCAGCTCTACTGGAACATGGGCTTCCCCGCCGCGGACTACGCGAAGCTGGTGCCGTGGTGGGCCGACGTCGTACGTGGGACGGACGTGCAGCTGTACATCGGCCAGGGCGACTACAAGCTCGGCGCGGCCGGGGCGTGGCGGCATCCCGACGAGCTCAGCCGGCACCTCACGTACAACGAGCGTTTTCCCGAAGTGCGCGGCGACGTGCACTTCAGTGCCACCACCGTCCGCGCCGACCCGGTCGGCGGCGTCAGCCGGATGGTCGACGAGCACTACGCGCACCCCGCGCTGGTCCCGCCGATGCCCCGGCTCGGCGGCCGCACGCCGGCGGCGCCCGTCGCGGTCTCGGTGAAGCGCGGTGACGGGGGCGTCCGCGTGACCTGGAAGAGCCGGGGCCGGCCGGCCACGTCGTACGCGGTGTACCGGTTCACCGGCGACCGCGCGCCGGCGTGCGGGTTCGCCGACGCGACGCACCTGGCGGCCACGAGGCGCGGGGCGCGGTCGGGCACGCAGACCTACCTCGACGCGTCCGCGAAGCGGGGTACGACGTACACGTACTACGTCACCGCCCTCGACCGGGTGTGGGACGAGAGCGGGCCAAGCGACGGCGCCACCGCCGCCTCCTGACGGCCGGCTCTCGACGCCGCGCGGCGGTCAGAACTTCGGCAGCACCGGCGTCTTCGCCATGGCGGCGGGGTCGTGGAAGGCGTACCCGGACGGGTCCTTCGCGTACGCCTCGGCGTAGCGGGCGACCTTGTCGTCGTCCAGCTCGACGCCGATGCCGGGCGTGGCCGGCACCTCCAGGCAGCCGTCGACGTACGGCAGTGCGTCGACGCCGGCGACGACGTCGTCGGTGAGCAGCGACGCGTAGCTCTGGTTCGCGCAGGTGAAGTTCGGCGTCGCGGCCATGACGTGGGTGGCGGCGTACATCGCGACGCCGAGCTCGCCGAGGCTGTGCTTCAGCACGGGCAGCCCCGCGGTCTCGGCCATACCGGCCGAGCGCTTGAGGTTGAGCAGGCCGCCGTCCATCTGGTTGTCGACGCTGAGCACGTCGGCCGCCGCGTGCCGGATCACCTCGAGCTGGTCCCAGCGGGTCCACGACGCCTCGTTGGCGAGCAGCGGCATCGGCAGCCGTTGCCGCAGGTACGCCATCTCCGGCAGGTTGCGGCCGGAGACCGGCTGCTCGGCGAGCTCGATGCCGGACCCGTGCATCTCGGTGAGGATGCGGATCGCCGCGGCGGCCGACCAGGCCTCGTTCGCGTCCACGCGGATCCGCACGTCGGGACCGCCGCCGTCGCGGATCGCGGCGACGCGCTCGACGTCCTCGCGCGGGTCGTCCGAGCCGACCTTCAGGTAGAACGTGCGGAACCCGGCGGCGGCGCCCTTCGCGGTGTCGGCGGCGAGCTCCGCCGGCGGCTTCCGGGACAGGTAGTAGAAGAACTCGACGCGGTCGCGCACCCGGCCGCCGAAGAGGTTGACCAGCGGCTGCCCGCACTCCTTGCCGACGACGTCCCAGCACGCCATCTCCACCGCGCCGATCGCCGGGCTGGTCGACTTCACGTGGTGCCAGGTGCCGACGACGTTGACGCGCTTCATGATCCGCTCTACCGCGAACGGGTCCTCCCCGACGACCAGCGGTTCGATCGAGCGCAGCACCGCGAGCACGATGTCGGCGGACGGGTACGCCGCCGCCTCACCGAGCCCGACCGGGCCCTCGTCGGTGCGCAGCGTGACGAGGATGCTCACCATCCCCTGGCGCGCGCCGAACGCCCAGCGCTCGTCCTCGTGGAACGGCACGGCGACCGGCGTCGCCTCGATACCGGTGATGCGCAACGGGTTCTCCCTCTCAGACGCAGACGGGTTCGACGGGGGCGGACGTGACGATCTCGCCGCCGTCCGGGGTGACGAGCATGGTGTCGGAGACGACGTAGTCGGCCGGGTCCTGGCCGAGCAGCCAGGACAGCACGTGGAAGGCCATCCCCTCGCGCAGAGGCATGTCGTTGCCCGGACGCAGCCCGACGACCCGGCTGCCGCCCACCCAGCTCGGCGGGTAGCCGAGGCCGACCAGGTAGCCGCAGTGGTGCCGCCGGTACCGGTCGTGGCCGAGACCGTCGTCCACGACCCGCTGCCACGTGTCGTAGACCGACGCCGCCGAGACGCCGGGCCGCAGCGCCTCACGCACCGCCTCGCGCGCCGCCAGCACGATGCCCGCGGCCTCCTCGGTGCCCGGCGGCATGGTGTCGACGTAGACCATGCGGGTCATCGGAGCGTGGTAACGCGCGACGCAGCCGGACAGCTCGAGGAACAGCGCGTCGCCCGGGCCGAGCCGCTCGTCGCCCCAGGTGACGTGCTCCTGTAGCAGCTTCGTGCGGGACCGGATCAGCGGGACGAAGCCGGGGTACTCGCTGCCGGCCAGGATCATCGCGCGGTACACCTCGGCCGCGACCTCCCGCTCGGTCGCGCCCTCCTTCACCGCGCCCATCCCCGCGCGCATCGCCGCGGACGACGCCACCGCGGCCTGCTGCACGTACATGACCTCGTCCGGCGCCGGCGTCCACCGCACCGACTCGACGATGCCCGACCCGTCCACCATGTTGCGACCGGTGAGCGCGGCGCGCAGCTCGTCCCATGCGGCCGGCGGCATAGCAGCGAGGTCGCGGCACACGCCGACGTCCTCGCCGACCTCGGACACCTCACGGACGGTCCTGGCCAGCACGACGGCGGGCTCCTCGAGGTCCGTGTACGGCAGGTGGACGCAGGCGGTGACCTGGGCGGCGACCGTCGGGTGCTCCATCGCCCTGGTGACGAGCAGCGGCGTCCCGCTCGCGGGCACGACCAGCGCGGTGAGTGCGAAGAAGCCCTGGCAGTCCAGGCCGGACAGGTAGTGCACGTTCTCCGGCCCGGTGACGACGAGCGCGGACAGGCTCCGTTCGGCCATGACCTCTCGAACCCGGGCGAGGCGCCGCCCGTACTCCGCCGCCGAGAAGCGGGACACGGGCGCTCTCCTCCGAGGTTGTCGACAATCGACAACCGGAAGCTACCGCCGCGGACCGGCGATGTCAGCAGGTGTTGCACTGAGTGCCACCCTCCCGGCCGGGCGCCACGATCACGGGAAGAGCCTCCCCTGCTCCTCGGACGCCGGCCGCTGCTGCTGCTCCTCCTCCTCCGACGGTGCGGGTTCGACCCGGCGGAAAGCACCCGGACGGTCGCGGGTGAGACCGTGCCGCTCGGCGGCGGCATGCACCCGGGCGGACAGGCTGCGCTGGTACGCCTTCGGCGCGTACGAACCGTTGCGGTACATGCTGCCGTACAACGGCGCCAGGTGCGGGTGTTCGTGCTCGAGCCAGCCGCGGTACCACTCCCTGGCGCCCGGCCGCAGGTGCAGCGCGAGCGGGGTGACGCTCGTCGCGCCCGCCGCCGCGATCGCGGCGACCGTCTCATCGAT
>JAFMQP010000107.1 GCA_017354575.1 Acidothermales bacterium
GCGGCCGCGCTCGCGGAGTTCCGACTGGAGGTCGGGCACGCGCTCTCGCCGATGCTCGCCCAGCCCGCGGCGGACGTCGCGGACGCGTTCGCCAAGGTCGACGGCGAGGCGGCGGTGGAGTGGAAGCTCGACGGTATCCGCGTGCAGGTGCACAAGTCCGGGCCGGACGTGTCGGTCTTCACCAGGAGCCTCGACGACGTCACCCACCGGTTGCCGGAGATCGTCGAGGGCGTCTCCACGTTCCCCGTCGGGCAGGTCGTGCTCGACGGCGAGGCGATCGTGCTGCGCGGCGACGGCGCGCCGGTGCCGTTCCAGGAGACGGCGCGGCGTACCGGAACCCGCGGTGACACCGGAGTGCTGCGCGAGCGGCTGCCGCTGACCGCGTTCTTCTTCGACGTGCTGCACGTCGACGGCACCGACGTGCTCGACCAGCCCGCCCGCGAGCGCTGGGCCGCGCTGGAGCGTGTGGTGCCGGAGGCCTACCTCGTCCCGCGGATCATCACCGACTCCGCCGACGAGGCCGCCGAGTTCTTCGCCGACGCCGTCGCCAGGGGGCACGAGGGCGTCGTGGTGAAGAACGTCGAGGCACCGTACGACGCCGGCCGCCGCGGCTCGGCGTGGCTGAAGGTGAAGCCCCGGCACACCCTCGACCTCGTCGTGCTGGCCGCCGAGTGGGGGCACGGCCGTCGGCGCGGCTGGCTCTCCAACCTGCACCTCGGTGCCCGCGACCCGGACACCGGCGGCTTCGTCATGCTCGGCAAGACGTTCAAGGGTCTCACCGACGAGATGCTCAGCTGGCAGACCGAACGGCTGCTCGGGCTCGCCGTCGACCGCGGTGACTGGGTGGTCCGGGTACGTCCCGAGCTGGTCGTCGAGATCGCGATCGACGGCGTCCAGACGAGCAGCCGTTATCCGGGTGGCATGGCGCTGCGGTTCGCTCGGGTGCTGAGGTACCGGGAGGACAAACCGGTCACCGAAGTGGACACCGTCGATACGGTACGTACCATTCATCTGGGTTCCGGTCGTCGGTGAGCCGGCCCCAGGTACGCCGAGACCGACGGAGCGAGGATGCTACCCAGCGTGGACGAAGGGGATTCCCGGGTCGCGGAGGCGCTAGAGGAGCTCCGCGACCGGCTCAGGGAGCCGTTGTTCCCGCTCGAGGTCGCCGACGCCGCATTCGCCAGGCGCACCTGCAGGGAGATCGCCGACCAGCTCGACGACTACCTGCTGCCGCGGCTCGCGAGCCCGGACGCGCCCCTGCTGGTGGTCGTCGGCGGGTCCACGGGAGTCGGCAAGTCCACGCTCGTCAACGCGCTGGCCGGACGCCGGGTCAGCCCGGCGGGCGCGCTGCGTCCGACCACCCGGTCGCCGGTCCTGATCTGCGCGCCGGACGACGGGGCCTGGTTCGCCGACGACAAGCTGCTGCCGTCGCTGCCGCGGTCGACCGAGGAGGTCGGTCCCCGGGACGAGGGCGTCCTGCACGTCGTCACCTGCGACACGCTGCCCGCCGGTCTCGCCGTGCTGGACGCACCAGACTTCGACTCGGTCGTGGAGCCCAACCGCAGGCTGGCCACGCAGCTGCTCGGAGCCGCCGACCTGTGGCTGTTCGTCACGACCGCCGCCCGGTACGCCGACGCCGTGCCGTGGGGGTTCCTGATCGCCGCCCGTGACCGTGGCGTCGCGGTCGCGGTCGCCGTCGACCGGTGTCCGGAGGCGAGCGGCAAGGACGCCACCGCGCACTTCGCCCAGCTGCTCGAGAAGCACGGCCTGGGCGGCGCGCCGTTCTTCGTCGTCCCCGAGGTAACCCTGGAGGGGGAGGACCTGCTGCCCGAGGCCGCGGTCGAGCCGCTGCGCGGCTGGCTCACGCATGTCGCGGGCGACGAGGACGCCCGACGTAGCCTCGTCCTCGACACGTTCAAGCGCACGATCGACAGCCTGACCGAGCGGCTGGCGCCGGTCACGGAGGTCGCCGAGCGGCAGGACGCCGCCGCCGCGGCCCTGCGTGCCGCGGCCGCCGACGCGTACGCCACGGCCCGACAAGGGGTCGACAGCGCACTGGTCGACGGCTCGTTGGTGAAAGGCGACGTGCTGAACCGGTGGCGCGAGTTCGTCGACACCGGTGAGCTGATGCAGTCCCTCACGGCCAGCTCGCCGGAGGCGGCCGAGCGGGTCGACGCGCTGTCGACGGCCGTCGTGGAGAGCGTCAGGGCGGTGCTGCTCGTGCACGCCTCCCAGGGCGCCGAGGACACCGTGGCCGCCTGGCGTGCGGTCCCGGCGGGACGCGCGCTGCTCGACGGAGCGGACGAGAAGCCGTACGTCCCGTCACCGGACCTGGCCGATCGTGCTGCTCACACCGCCCGTGACTGGCAGCAGCGGGTACGTGAGCGCGTACACGAATCGTCCACGGACGACGGCGGGACGACCGCCTCGTACGACGCGAAAGCGCTGGGGCTTATCCTCATGCTTGTCGCCGCGACGCCTGTCGGTGCCGCAACGGGTGCCATGGCAGCGGTGGCGCGCAGTACGACTCGAGCGTCCAGGAGGCTGCTCGAGGCGATCTTCGGGGGGGATGCGGTCCGCCAACACGCGGCGGCCGTCCGGAGAGACCTGCAGGGGGATCTGCATGAGCTACTCGAGTCGGAGGCGGCGAGGTTCACCGGCCTTCTCGAGCACGCCGGGGTACCGCGGGACGCCGCCGATCGGCTTCGTGAGGTGCAGTTCGGGCTGCACGCATCGCGGCGGGTCACCGACCCTCCCGCCGACTGACGGTGAGTGAGCTCGCGCGGTTGGCGGACGAGCTCGCCGAACGCCTGGACGCACTGTCCCGCGTCGTCGACATCGCCGCCGGCCGCCTGCCGAGCGAGGACCTCGCGGCCGCACGCCGCATGCTCGAACGCGCGGAGACGCGCCGCCGGCTCGCCGCCGAGCACACCGTCGTCGCGCTCGCCGGCTCGACCGGCAGCGGCAAGTCGTCCCTTTTCAATGCGCTCTCCGGCGTCGACCTGTCCGCGGTGGGCTCGCGCCGGCCGACGACCGGCGCCGTGCACGCGTGCGTCTGGGACGGCGTCGGCGAGACGACCCGGCCGCTGCTCGACTGGCTGGGCGTGCCCGAGCAGCACCGTGTCGCGCACGACACCGTCCTCGACACCGCGCCGTCGCCGCTGTCCGGCCTGGTGCTGCTCGACCTGCCCGACCACGACTCGTCCGAGCGGGCGCACCGCGAGGAGGTCGCCAGGGTCGTCGAGCTCGCGGACATGCTGGTGTGGGTGATGGACCCGCAGAAGTACGCCGACCGCGTCGTGCACGAGGACTTCCTGACCCCGCACGCGCGGTACGGCGCCGTGGTCGTGGTCGTGCTGAACCAGGTGGACCGGCTCGACCCCGCCGACGCCGACGCGTGCGCCGACGACCTGCGCCGCATCCTCGTCGAGCGGGACGGGCTCGACGAACCCCAGGTGATCTCGACGTCCGCGACGTCCGGTGCGGGCGTCGACGAGCTACGCGACCTGCTGGTCGAGACCGTCCGTGACCATCGAGCGAGCGAGCGCCGGCTGCTCGCCGACGTCCAGGCGATCTGCGACCGGCTGGGGGTGCACACCGCGGTCGCGCCGGAGAACGGCGGCGTCTCGTCCGAGTCCCGCGACGACCTGATCTCGTCGGTGTCCGACTCGGCCGGGGTGGAGACGCTCAGCGCCGCCGTCCGGCAGCTCACCAGGCGACGCGGCATCCGGTACGTCGACTGGCCGGTCACCGCCATCGTCCGGCGCGCGCGCGGCGAGTCGGCGCTGCGGCTGCCGTCCGGCGAGGATGTCGGCCAGGTCGACCCGGACGCGCTGCCCGCCGCGGCGCCCGTGCAGCTCGCGCAGGTCGACGGCGCACTGCGCCGCGTCTCCGCGGCGGCGGCCGGCGAGCTGCCGCTGCCGTGGCCGGAGGTGACCAGGGACGCGAGCCGGGCCAGGGCGGACGACCTCGTCGACGCCGTCGACCGCGCGCTCGCCGACGCCGACCTCGGCGTCGACCGCACGCCCGCGTGGTGGCATGTCGTGCGGGTCGTCCAGTGGCTGCTGCTCGCCTGCCTGGCCGGCGGCGTGGGCCTCGTCGTCGCGGGCGCTTTCGTGGCCGCGGACCTGTTGCGGCTCGGTGTCGTGCTCGCCGCCGCGGGCCTCGTGCTCGGCCTGCTGCTCACCTCGCTGTCCCGGCTGGGCGTCCGGCGTACGGCACGGCACCGGGGCGAGCAGGTCGTGGCACAGCTGCGCGAACGGATCGCCGGCACCCTGCGGGAGTACGCCATCGAGCCGGTCGAGAACGAGCTGGACGCCTATGCCGAGATACGCAGGGAGCTGGCGGCCGCACGAGGCGCCTGACCCGTCACCCTCGGCGGCACGCAAGTAACCTGGAGGCATGCCCGAGTACATCTACGTCTTCAAGCGTGCCCGGAAAGCCCACGGCGAGAAGGTGGTGCTCGACGAGGTCACGCTCTCGTTCCTGCCCGGCGCCAAGATCGGCGTCGTCGGCCCGAACGGCGCCGGCAAGTCGACGCTGCTGAAGGTGATGGCCGGGCTGGAGGACGTCAACAACGGCGAGGCCAGACTGAGCCCGGGCTTCAGCGTCGGCATCCTCGCCCAGGAGCCGCAGCTGGACGAGTCCAAGGACGTGCTCGGCAACGTGCAGGACGGTGTAGCCGAGACCAGACGGCTGCTCGACGAGTACAACGCCATCGCCGAGAAGATGGCCACCGACTACTCCGACGAGCTGCTCGAGCAGATGGGCAAGCTGCAGGAGCAGCTCGACCACCGAGACGCGTGGGACCTCGACTCCCAGCTGGAGCAGGCGATGGACGCACTGCGCTGCCCGCCGGGCGAGGCCGACGTCACGCTGCTCTCCGGCGGCGAGCGGCGCCGGGTCGCACTGTGCAGGCTGCTGCTCGAACAGCCCGACCTGCTGCTGCTCGACGAGCCCACCAACCACCTGGACGCGGAGAGCGTGCAGTGGCTGGAGCAGCACCTGGAGAAGTACCCCGGCACCGTGGTCGCCGTCACGCACGACAGGTACTTCCTCGACCACGTCGCCGGTTGGATCCTGGAGCTCGACCGCGGCCGCGCGTACCCGTACGAGGGCAACTACCAGACGTACCTGGAGAAGAAGGCCGCGAGGCTCAAGGTCGAGGGCCAGCGCGACGCGAAGCTGAAGCGGCGGCTCACCACCGAGCTCGAGTGGGTGCGGTCCGGCGCCAAGGCACGGCAGACCAAGCAGAAGGCGCGTCTCCAGCGGTACGACGAGATGGCACGCGAGGCGGAGAAGTTCCGCAAGCTGAACTTCGAGGAGATCCAGATCCCGCCGGGGCCGCGGCTCGGCTCGCTCGTCGTCGAGGCGGACAAGCTGGAGAAGGGTTTCGACGGCAACGTCCTGATGCACGACCTGTCGTTCTCGCTGCCGCCGAACGGCATCGTCGGCGTGATCGGGCCCAACGGTGTCGGCAAGACCACGCTGTTCAAGATGATCGTCGGCGAGGAGAAGCCGGACGCGGGCACGCTGCGGCTCGGTGACACCGTCAAGCTCTCGTACGTCGACCAGAACCGCGCCGGCATCGACCCGGACAAGACGGTGTGGCAGGTGGTGTCCGACGAGCTCGACCACGTCAGGGTCGGCAACGTCGAGATCCCGAGCCGCGCGTACGTCGCCGGCTTCGGGTTCAAGGGGCCGGAGCAGCAGAAGCCCGCGGGCGTGCTGTCCGGCGGTGAGCGCAACCGGCTGAACCTCGCGCTGACGCTGAAGATCGGCGGCAACCTGTTGCTGCTCGACGAGCCGACCAACGACCTCGACGTCGAGACGTTGCAGTCGCTGGAGAACGCGCTGCTGGAGTTCCCCGGCTGCGCCGTGATCACCAGCCACGACCGGTGGTTCCTCGACCGCGTCGCGACGCACATCCTCGCCTGGGAGGGCGACGCGTCCGATCCGGCGAAGTGGTTCTGGTTCGAGGGCAACTTCGACGACTACGAGCGCAACAAGGTCGAGCGGCTCGGCGCCGACGCCGCGCGCCCGCACCGGGTGACGTACCGCAAGCTCACCCGCGACTGAGGCGCGGCGGTGGCACGGCACCGGTTCCTGTGCCCCCTGCGGTGGGGCGACATGGACACCTACGGGCACGTCAACAACGTGATGTTCGTGCGGTACCTGGAGGAGGCCCGCGTCGACCTGTTCGACCGGCTCGGCCGCGACGGGACGTGGGACATGCTCGACACCGGATGCCTCGTCCGCAGCCACGCGATCACCTACCGCAGGCCGCTCGCGCACCGGACGGCGCCGGTCCCGATCGACGTGTGGGTGACGCGGGTCGGCGCGGCGGCGTTCGACCTTGCGTACGAGATCCACGACGGCGACGGCGCCGTGTACGCGACCGCCGAGACCACGCTGGTGCCGTACGACTTCGCCGCCGAGCGGCCACGGCGCCTCACCGACGACGAGAAGCGCCGCCTGGCCGCCCTGCGCGACGAGGCCAAGTCGTAGCTGGGGGTCCCCAGTCAGGTGCGGAGCCAGGCGGCGGCGTTCGCCGGCAGCGCGCCGTCGGTGAGGGGAGCGCTGGCCAGAAGCACCTCGCCGTCTGCTGGTAGCGGCACGGGCGCCGGGCCGAAGTTCACCACGCAGCGCAGGTCGCCGCGGTCGAACGCGAGCACGTCCGGGTCGGTGGCGAGCCACTCGGCCCGTTCCGGCCGGCCGTCCGCCTGCTCGCGCCGGACGCGCAGCGCCGCGCGGTAGTAGGACAGCGTCGAGCGCGGGTCGTCCCGCTCGGCCGCGACCGTGTACGGTCCCCAGCCGTCCGGCTGCGGCAGCCACGGTGTCGTGCCGTCGGGTGCGAACCCGTACGGCGCGGCCGTGCCCGACCACGGGATCGGCACCCGGCAGCCGTCGCGGCCCTTGTCGGGGCCGGGCCGGAAGTACGTCGGGTCCTGCCGTACGTCGTCCGGCACGTCGACCTGTTCCAGGCCGAGCTCCTCGCCCTGGTACAGGTACGCCGATCCCGGCAGCGCGAGGACCAGCAGCAGCGCCGCCCGGGCGCGCGCGAGGCCGGCCTCGCCGCCGCCGTAACGGGTGACGTGGCGGACCGCGTCGTGGCTCGACAGCACCCACGTGGGCACCGCACCGACGGCCGTGAACGCGGCGACGGTCTCGTCGATCACCTCGCGGAACGCCGCGGCCGACCACGGCGCGAGCAGCAGCGCGAAGTTGAACGACTGGTGCATCTCGTCCGCGGCGACGTAGCTCGCGAGCGTCTCGGGCCGGTCGGCCCACGCCTCGGTGACGCCCATCCGGTCGCCCGGGTACGAGTCGAGGATCTCCCGCCACCGCCGGTACACCGTGTGCACCTCCGGCCGGTTCCAGTACGGGTGCCCGGGCCCGTGCGAGCGCGCCGTGTGCGGCGGGGCGATCGACGGCAGCGCCTCGTCCTTGAACATCCCCATCGCCACGTCGATCCGGAACCCGTCCGCGCCACGGTCGAGCCAGAACTTCAGTGTCTTCTCGAACTCCGCGGCGACGGCGGGATCGCGCCAGTTGAGGTCGGGCTGCTCCGGCGCGAACAGGTGCAGGTACCACTCGCCGTCGGCGACGCGGGTCCACGCCGGACCGCCGAACCGCGACTGCCAGTTGTTGGGCGGCTCGTCGCCGTCCGGCCCGGTGCCGGGACGGAAGATGTACCGGTCGCGGGCCGCGCTACCCGGCGCGGCGGCGAGGGCCTCCCTGAACCACGGGTGCTCGGACGAGGTGTGGTTCGGCACGATGTCGATGATCACCCGCAGGCCGTGGCCGTGCGCCGCAGTGACGAGAGCGTCGAAGTCGGCGAGGCTGCCGAACAGCGGGTCGACGTCGCGGTAGTCGGCGACGTCGTAGCCGTGGTCGGCCTGCGGCGAGGTGTAGAACGGGGTCAGCCAGATCGCGTCCACGCCGAGGTCCGCGAGGTAGGGGATGTGCGCGGTGATGCCGGCCAGGTCGCCGACGCCGTCGCCGTCCGCGTCCGCGAAGCTGCGCGGGTAGACCTCGTAGATCACTGCGTCACGCCACCACGGGTGAGCCACGTGTTCTCCTCTGCTGACGGGTTCTCGGCCACACCCATGGTGTCAGGTCAGAAGTGGGTGTCCCCGTCGTCGTACGGGTGGGCCGGGCCGGGGCCGAGGCGGCCCGTCCGCAGCTGCATCGGACGGGCGAGCCGTTCGATCGTCGCCGGACGGTGCGCGATGACGACGACCGTACGGTCCGGCGCGAGCTGGCGGATCGCGCTCTCCACGCGCTCGGCGGTCAGCAGGTCGAGGTTGGCGGTGGCCTCGTCGAAGATGAGCACCGCGGAGTCGACGAGCGCCGCGCGTACCAGGCCGACCAGCTGCCGCTCGCCCGAGGAGAGCCGCTGGCCGCGCGGGCCGATGTCGGTGTCGAGGCCGTCCGGCAGCCCGGCCACCCAGAGCTCCAGCTCGAGCGCCCTGATGCCGGCCTGCACCTCGGCGCGGGTCGGCCGGGACGGGATGAGCCGCAGGTTCTCGAGCAGCGTCCCCGTGATGAGGTGCACCTCCTGCGGCACCAGGACGATGCGCTGCCGCAGCTCGTGCGGGTCCATGTGCAGCAGGTCGACGCCGGCGTACGTGATGCTGCCCCGGCCCGGCGCGTACAGGCCGGACAACAGCTTCGCGAACGTCGTCTTGCCCGAGCCGGTCTCGCCGTAGATGCCCACCCGGTCGCCTGCGGGGAACGCCACGTTGACGTCGTGCAGGACGTCGTGCCCCGGCACGTACGCGTACCAGAGCCCGCGCACGACGAGCGGCCCGCGCCGCGGCGTCGTGGCGTAGCCCGCGGACGCCGTGGTGGGACGCGGCCGGGTGCGGTGCAGCAGGTTCAGCACCCGTGCCAGCATCACCCGGGCGGCGAGCGCGCGCCCGCCGAGGTCCGACAGCGCGGTGATGGAGAGGAACATCTGCCGTGCCGCGAGCAGGAACACGACGACGGTGCCGAGGCTGACGGCGTGGTCGGCGGCAGCTATCGCACCCGCGACGAGCAGCGCCCCCAGCGTGATCGCCTGGACGACCTGCGTCGACGACACGAGGTTGAGCCCGCGCTGCCCCCACAGCGTCGCCCGTTGCTGGGAGCGCGAGGCGGCCGTGATGCGGCCCAGCCACTTCTCCCCGCCGCCGTGCAGCTGCAGCTGCTCGCGGATGTCGAGCAGCTCGCGGAAGTGCGCCGCCACCTCCGACTCCGTGCTCGCCTGTGCCGCGGACGCCGGCTTGCCGGTGCGGTTCGCCAGCCGCAGCAGCAGGACGTGCCCTGGCAGGCACGCGATCGCGAACACGATCGCGAGCTGCCACGAGTACGCGATCAGCAGGACGCTCGTGATGACCAGGTAGCAGACGGTCGTGACGACGCCGGCGAGCCGGGTGCGGCAGAACGTGTCGAGGTCGGCCAGCTCGGACGTGGCCCGGTTGAGCAGGTCGCCCGAGCGATGGGCCTCGACGAACCGCAGCGGCGCGGTGGTGAGCCGCTCGACGACGGCGTTGCGCAGCCGCCTCACCACCAGCTCGCCCACGGACGTGGTGAGCAGCTCGGCGCCCATCTGCGCCGCCAGCCGGACCACGGCGAGCAGGACGAGGACGACCGTCGCGAGCAGCAGGCCGTGCCCGTCGCGCGCGACGAGCCGGTCGACGGCGTACCCGATCGCCGGCGCGATGAACGCGAGGCCGGCCGCGGACACGGCGCACGCGACGCACGCCAGCGCGATGCGGAGGCCGTACTCGCGCAGGTGGGGCAGCGACCGCTGCAGCAGCCGCTCCTGGTTCGGGCTCTCCGTCAGCAGTAGTCCGCGCGGCACCGAGAACGGACTCGTCGGCGGCTGGTCGTCCGTGGGCACCGTCATCGTCGGGACCCGCTCGCGAGCTCGACCACCGGGTCTGCCGCGGCGAGCACGCCGGGCCGGTGCGACACCAGGACGACGGACGCCGGCGGTTGCCCGTGGCGCCGGCTCGTCCAGTTGCGCAGCCGCGCGAGCAGCAGCGCCTCGGTGTCGACGTCGATCGCCGACGTGGCGTCGTCGAGCAGCAGGACGGCCGGCTCGCGCAACAGGGCCCGCGCG
>JAFMQP010000108.1 GCA_017354575.1 Acidothermales bacterium
CGTCGGCCGTCGCCGTGTCGAGCGCCTCCCGGTACCGCTCGGGGAACGCCGCCGCGCCGACGCCGCCGGACGCCAGCGCCTCGGCGACCGCCTCCAGCCGGACGATCTCGCGCACGTCGCATCCGCTGACCTCGCGCATGCCCGCGACGCCGTGCAGCTCGTCGCCGCGGTACCCGGTGTCGACGAGGTAGCGCCGCACGCCGCTCGCACCGAGCAGCATCCGGTTGACCGCGTCCGCGCCGAGATCCCCGCGCCTGGCGAGGTACGCCGCCGGTGATGCGTGCGGCTCCAGGCCGAGCACGGGCGCGCACCAGCGGCGGACGGCGAAGCCGATCTGCGAGTCCCACGGCGACACGCCCGGCGGCCCGACCCGGTCCGACTCGGTGAGCAGCAGCTCGAACGCCGCGGCGTCGACGTCACCCGCCAACACGCCGTGCACGTGGTGGTCGACGAGCGGGAGCCCGTCGACCACTTCCTCGAGCGTCGGGCCGCCGGTCATCCACGGCCTTGCGCGAGCAGCTCGGCGAGCACCGCCGCCTGGCTGTGCTCGACGTCCTTCGTCGCGGTGAGCAGCGTCAACGGACCCCGCTCGGCGCGTTCGGCCAACCGCCGCAACGCCTCGCGGCGTCCCGGCTCGTCGAGCTCGCGCTCGTACCGCTCGCGGAACTCCTCGAACTTCGCCGGGTCGTGCCCGTACCACTGACGCAGCTCGGTCGACGGCGCGACGTCCTTCGCCCACTCGTCCAGGCGCGCCTTCGCCTTCGCGAGACCGCGCGGCCAGACTCGGTCGACGAGCACGCGCACGCCCGGCACGGCGTCGTCGTACACCCGCGCCACCCGGACGTCTCTCCGCGCCATGTGTCCAGGCTACGTGCACCGCCTATCATCGACGCATGACGACGCGGCGGCTGCCCCGGTGGGACGAGCTACGTCCGCTGCTGCGGTTCCAGCACGTCCCGCTCGACCCCACCGAACGCCGCCTGGCCGGGGTGAACACGATCGCCGACCTGCGGCGGATCGCCTACCGGCGCACGCCGAGAGCGGTGTTCGACTACACGGACGGCGCGGCCGAGCAGGAGGTGAGCCTGCGCCGGATGCGCGACGCGTTCCGCCGCGTGGAGTTCCGTCCCGGCGTCCTCCGCGACGTCAGCGCCGCCGATCCCGGTACCACCGTTCTCGGGCAACGATGGCGGTTGCCGTTCGCGCTGGCGCCGACCGGGTTCACCCGGATGATGCACCACGAGGGCGAGCGCGCGGTGGTACGCGCGGCGCAGACGGCGGACGTCACGTACGCGCTTTCGACCATGGGCACAACGTCGATCGAGGACGTCGCCGCCGAAGGGCCACATGCCCGGAAGTGGTTCCAGCTCTACGTGTGGCGCGACCGCGACGCCGGCAAGGAGCTGATCCAGCGGGCGCTGGAAGCCGACTACGAGGCGCTCGTGCTCACCGTCGACACGCCGATCGCGGGCGCCCGCATGCGCGACGTGCGCAACGGGCTCACCATCCCGCCGAGCCTGACGCCGACGACGGTCCTCGACGCGGCCCTGCACCCCGCATGGTGGTTCAACCTGCTCACCACCGAGCCGTTGACGTTCGCGTCGATGACGCACTGGGGCGGCACCGTCGCCGACCTCGTGAACCGGATGTTCGACCCGTCGGTGACCTTCGCCGACGTCGACTGGATACGTGACGCGTGGCCGCGATCGCTTGTGGTCAAAGGCATTCAGAACGTCGCTGACGCCCGCGCCGCTGTCGAGCACGGCGCCGACGCGGTCGTCGTGTCCAACCACGGCGGACGCCAGCTCGACCGCACCCCCGTCCCGTTGACCTTGTTGCCGGAGATCTCCGACGCGGTAGGCGACCGCGCGGACGTGCTGCTGGACGGCGGCATCACGTCCGGCGCGGACGTGGTCGCGGGCCTCGCGCTGGGCGCGAAGGCGTGCCTGGTCGGCCGCGCGTACCTGTACGGGTTGATGGCGGGCGGGGAGCGCGGCGTCGACCGCGCGATCGAGATCCTCGCCGAGGAGGTCACCAGGACACTGCGACTGCTGGGTGTCCGGTCGGTCGACGAGCTAGACCGTTGGCACGTGTCGTTGGGCTGAGAGAGGAAGCACATGGACGTCGTCGAGTTCACCCCGACCCGCGACCAGTACGCGTTCACGTTCGGCGGGGTCGCGCCGGTCCGCCGGATCCAGCCGGGCACCGTGCTGCGGCTCTGGGCCGAGGACGCGTACGGCGGCGTGCTCCAGACCACGAACGACAGGCCGAGCGAGAAGCTCACCATGCCGTTCGTCAACCCGCAGACCGGGCCCTTCCACGTCGAGGGCGCGGAGCCCGGCGACACCCTCGTGCTGCACTTCGCCGAGCTCACGCCCGCGCGCGACTGGGCCGCGTCCACGACGATCCCGTTCTTCGGCGGGCTGACGAGCACCGACCGCACGGTCACGCTGCAGGACCCGCTGCCCGAGCGCACCTGGATCTACCAGCTCGACCGCGACCGCGGGACGGTGACGTTCGCGGCGCAAAGCAGCGGCCACGAGCTGGAGCTGCCGATCGCGCCGATGCTCGGCACCGTCGGCGTGGCGCCTGCGGCGTTCGAGGCGCGGTCCTCGCTCGTGCCGGACAAGTTCGGCGGCAACATGGACACGCCGGAGATGCGCGCCGGCGCCACCTGCTACCTCGGGGTGAACGTCGAGGGCGCGTTGTTCTCCGTCGGCGACGGGCACTACCGGCAGGGCGAGGGCGAGGCGTGCGGCACCGCCGTCGAGGGCGCGATGAACGTGACGCTCGTTGTCGAGTTGATCAAAGGCAGGGCGCCGGTGTGGCCGCGTATCGAGAACGACACGCACATCGCGAGCGTCGGCTCCAGCAGGCCGCTCGAGGACGCCTGGCGTGCCGCGCAGACCGACCTCGTCCTGTGGCTGGGCGAGTTGTACGCCCTGGATAGGCTCGACGCTTACCAGTTGCTCACACAGGTCGCGGAGGCGCCGCTCGCCAACGTGTGCGACGCGAACTACAGCTCGGTGGTGAAGGTCGCGAAGAACCTGTTGCCCGGCGGCGAAGCGTACGACGGCGTGCACGCGCACCTGCGCGACCTGGCCACGACAATCCAATCGGCGTAAGGGATCGGTGAGACATGGACCTGCAACTGACGGGCCGGCGCGTTCTCGTCACCGGTGGCACCAAGGGAATCGGGCGCGCGATCGTCGACGCGTTCGCCGGTGAGGACGCCGCGGTCTCGTTCTGCGCCCGCACCGAACCGGACGTCACCGCGCTGGTCAAGGAGCTGCGCGACCGCGGCGTCACCGCGACGGGTGCCGCTCTCGACGTCGCCGACGGCCCGGCGGTGAAGCGGTGGGTCGACCAGAGCGCCGCCGAGCTCGACGGCGTGGACGTGGTCGTCGCGAACGTGAGCGCGCTCGCGATCCCGGACGAGGAGACCAACTGGCAGCGCAGCTTCGCGGTCGACATGATGGGCACCGTCCACCTCGTCCAGGCCGCGTTGCCGTACCTCGAACGCAGCGACGCCGCGTCGATCGTCACCGTAGGCAGTGTCTCCGGCCGGGAGATCGACTTCGCGGCAGGCCCGTACGGGACGTTCAAGGCCGCCATCGCGCACTACACGCAGGGGCTCGCCTACCAGTTCGCCGACAAGGGCATCCGCGCCAACACCGTCTCGCCCGGCAACACCTACTTCCCCGACGGCGTATGGGCCACCATCGAAGCCGGCAACCCCGAACTGTTCGGCCAGGCGATGGCGTTGAACCCTACCGGCCGGATGGGCACGCCGGACGACATCGGCCGGGCGGTCGCCTTCGTCGCCAGTCCCGCGGCGAGCCGGATGAGCGGCGCCAACGTCCTCGTCGACGGCGCGTTGACCCGCGCGGTCCAGCTCTAGCGCAGGAACCCCTTGAGTCCACCTTTGCCCAATGCTATCGTGCTGTCGACTGAAAACCTTTGCAGTATGTGGCCTCCGGGGGACACACATGACGCCCGAACCCGTGTCGGGCGCACCTGGTTGTGTCGACCTGAGTGGGTGAAGCATGCATCAGCTGCGACTTCCGTTCCGTTCCGGGACGAACAATGCCGACGGCGGAGCCTTGAAGCATCTGCCCGTGATCCTGTTGACCGCGTTGCTCGGGATGTTCGCCGTGGGCGCACCGGCGGCGTCGGCCGCAGGCACCGACGAGTTCCAGGAGGGCTGGGCACGGGCGGCCGATGTCGCGGCGCGCATCCACGACCCCGTGATTCCGAGGCGCGACTACGTGGTCACCGACTACGGTGCCATCGGCGACGGGCGGACCGACGCTCGTCCGGCCATCATGGCGGCCATCGACGCCGCCAACCAGGACGGCGGAGGACGCGTGGTCCTGCCGCCGGGCACGTGGTTCACCGACGGTCCCGTCCACATGAAGAGCAACGTGGAGCTCCACGTCGAGAAGGGCGCGACTCTGCTCTTCACCGACGACACCGACGCCTACCTGCCGCAGGTTTTCACCCGTTTCGAGGGCACCGAGCTGTACAACTACTCCCCCCTGATCTACGGCCGTGACGTGACGAACGTCGCCGTGACGGGTGAGGGCACGATCGACGGCAATGCTGAGCACGGGTTCGCCCCGTGGCGTGACCTGCAGACGCCGGCCCAGAACAAGTTGCGGGAGATGGGTGCCACAGGCGTTCCCGTCGATCAGCGGGTCTTCGGCAAGGGAGACTTTCTGCGCCCTAACATGATCCAGTTCGTGAACGCGACGAACGTGCTCCTCGAGGGTTACACGGCCGTGGATTCACCGATGTGGGTCAATCACGTCCTCTATTCCACGAACGTGACCGTACGCGATGTGCACGTCGACAGCCATCGGCTCAACAACGACGGGATCGACGTCGACTCCAGCGACGACGTGCTGATCGAGGGCTGCGCGTTCGATACCGGCGACGACAGCGTCGCCATCAAGTCGGGCCGTGACCAGGACGGCTGGCGCGTCGGGCGTCCCAGCACCGACGTCATCGTCCGCGACAACCAGATGACCGGGCAGAACGCTCTCGCCGTCGGTAGTGAGATGTCGGGCGGAGTGAGCAACGTCTTCATGGAGGACAACACGCTCGTCGACGTCGCGTCGGCGATCTACTTCAAGTCGAACCCGGACCGCGGCGGCTACATCGAGGACGTCTGGGTACGCGACATCAAGGTCGGCGATGCCGATGAGCTGCTGCGGTTCCAGACCGACTACAAGGGCTGGCGCGGGGAGCTGCACCCGGTGACCTACCGGAACTTCTACCTCCAGGACATCACAGCGAAGCACGTGAATGTCGGCATCGACGCCACCGGGCACGACCTCGGCCCGCCGATCAGCAACGTGCGCGTCAGGGACATGAAAGTCGACCGGGCCGACACACCCCTGATCCTGCGCAACGTCGAAGGGCTCGTCCTCGAGGACGTGCGGATGAACGGGGAGCAGCTACCCGAGCGCCCGTAGAGAGCACGTGCGCGAAGTCGGAAGGACGGAGAGGGTCGAGATGCCGAGTGAGACGACGGGCAAGATCACACGACGAAGCCTTCTGCTGGGAGCGGGTGCCACTGCCTCGGCGGTCGCGCTGGGAGAGCACACTGCCGCGGCGGCCGAGCGGCCACTGCAACCGGCGATGCCTGGAAAGTCGGGCCGGATCCTCAATGCGTACTACCTGGCGGCGAACGCATACACGGTCGTGCCACGCCGGGTTCGCGAGGACATGACGTGGATGGCGAGCATCGGGACCACTGCGGTCTCCATCAGCGTCCTGGAGCAGGACTTCGACAGTGCGAATGCCAACATCCGAATCACGGTCGAAGAAGCGAAGCGCGCAGGCATAACCCCCTACGCCGTCCCGTCCCGCTGGGGGAGTCTGGTGGCGGGCGCACCCAGCGTTCCCAGCAACTTCACCGAGACCCACTCGGACACCTGGGTGACGCGCAGCGACGGGACCCCGTACACCAACAGCAGGGGCCATCGAAGCGACCCGAACCACCCGAAGACGATCCAGTTCTTCCAGGACAGCGTAGAGAGACTGCTGACCCAGTGGCCTTTCGAAGGCGTCATCTGGGATGAGCCGAAGGAGAACGACGCCGTCGACCTGTTCCGTCAGGCCAGCGAGCACGCCAAGGCGGTCAGCCCTGACGTGACGGTCGCGCTCTTCCTCGACCTCTCGGCCTTCCAGGGGGCGTCCTCGGACGACGCCGCCGAACAGTTCGCCCGGATCGGTGCTGTCGACTACTTCGGTTGCGACGGCAGTCCGTGGGGGCGGGACGACCCTGCTGACCAGAACAAGGTCCTACTCGGCGGCGACGGCGAACGCTTCATCTCAATGGCCAGGAGCAACGGCAAACGCAGCTTCCTCCTGGCGGAGACGTATGCCCTCGCGAAGTCGGTCTACCCCCTCGTCGACAAGCGTTTCCCCGAAGTCGTCGACCTGGGCTCGGACTGCCTCAGTTACTACTACTACCCCCGGGACGTCGAGGACCCGGACCAGCTCATGGACATCACGCGCAAGCACGTGAGGAACTACGCGGCCTGACAACGCGGCTGGCATCGTCGAGGGCTCGGGTCGCCGTGGTGACCCGAGCCCTTTCGCATCCGAACCGCTCTTGAGCCGGCCTCTGCGCGGTCCCACAGTCATCTCACTGAAACCTTTGCAAGCAAGTGTCCCCGAGGGAGGCAGATCTCATGCAGCGGACGATGCCTCGGGTGATCGCGGATGCGGCCCGACCACCTCATCTACTATTGCTGCGGCCGCAGCCTGACCGATCCCGACCGCGTCATGAGTGTCACATCCAAGGTGCTGAAGTCCGCTCGCACCCGGGGGCTGACAGCCCACTCGGCTAGCGGAGGAAGGCCTGGGGGACGCCACTGTCCACCGGGACCAGCAGTCCCGTCGTCAACGGCAGCGAACCGTCGGTGAGCGCGACGATGGTACGGGCGACGTGCTCGGGCAGCACCTCCTGCTTGAGCACCGTGCGTTGCGCGTAGTACCTGCCGAGGTCCTCCTCAGCGACGCCGTACGTCTTCGCGCGTTGGGCGCCCCAGCCGCCGGCGAAGATGCCGGAGCCGCGCACGACGCCGTCCGGGTTGACGCCGTTCACCTTGACGCCGAGCTCGCCGAGCTCTGCCGCGAGCAGCCGCACCTGGTGTCCCTGCGCCGCTTTCGCGGACGAGTACGCCAGGTTCGCCGGTCCCGCTGCGACGGCGTTCTTGCTGACGACGTAGACGATGTCGCCGCCGATTCCCTGTGCCCGCAACACGCGTGCGGCCTCGCGAGAGACGAGGAAGGATCCGCGCGCCATCACGTCGAACTGCAGGTCCCACAGCTCGGTGCTGGTCTCCTCGAGCCTGCCGGCCCTGCTGAGCCCGGCATTGTTGACGACGATGTCGAGCCCGCCGAAAGCCAGCGCCGCGGCCCCGAACGCGGCGCGCACGGCGTCCTCGTCGGACACGTCCATCGCCACCGCGGCCGCCTTGTCCGCGCCGCCGAGCTCCTTCACGACCTGGTCGGCGCCGTCGGCGTCGAGGTCCCCGACGACGACGCACGCACCGGCCTCGGACAGCGCGACGCACGTCGCGCGGCCGATGCCGGACGCGCCGCCGGTGACGAGAGCGACGCGTCCCGCGAGTGCCTTGGGCCTCGGACGCCGCCGCAGCTTGCGTTCCTCGAGCTCCCAGTACTCGACGCGGAACTTCTCGCGCTCCGGCACCGGTGCGTACGTCGACACCGCCTCGGCGCCGCGCATCACGTTGATCGCGTTGACGTAGAACTCGCCCGCGACCCGCGCGGTCTGCGCGTCCGCGCCGTAGGAGAACATGCCGACGCCGGGAACCAGCACGATCGCCGGGTCGGCGCCGCGCATCGGCGGCGTCGCGTCGTCGGCGTACCGCGCGTAGTAGGCGGCGTACTCGGCGCGGTACTGCCCGTGCAGCTCGCGGACCCGCGACTCGAGGTGGTCGAGCGGCGTGTCCGACGCGGTGTCGAGCAGCAGCGGACGCACCTTGGTGCGCAGGAAGTGGTCGGGGCACGACGTGCCGAGCGGCACGAGCCGGTCGAGCGCATCGCGGGACAGGAAGTCGAGGACGGCCTCGTCGTCGCGGAAGTGCCCGACCGTCCGGGAGTCCGTGGACGCGACACCGCGCAGCAACGGCGCGAGCGCGGCGGCACGGCCGCGGCGCTGCTCGTTCGGCAACGGCGCGCGGTCGGGCCGCGCCGCGCCGAGCGGCTCGTCGACTCCGGCGCGGATGATGAAGTCGGCCGCCTCGGCGATGAGCCGGAACGCGCGTTCCTCGCACTGGTCGCTCGTGTCGCCCCACGTCGTGAGCCCGTGCCCGCCGAGCACGACGCCCTCGACGTCGGGATGCGAGCGGACGATCGCCGCGATCATCCGGCCGAGCTCCCAACCCGGTCGCTGCCACGGCACCCACGCGACGCGACCGCCGTAGCACTCCCGCACCAGGCGCTCGCCGTCCGCAGCGGCGGCGAGCGCGATGACGCTGTCGGGATGCAGGTGGTCGACGTGCGGCGCGTCGACGAGCGCGTGCATCGGCGTGTCGATGGACGGCGCCGCACCGCCCGTGCCGAAGCAGCAGTGGTCGAACAGGTCGACCATCTCGTCCTCGTGCTCGACGCCGCGGTACCGGTCGTCGAGACCGCGCAGCCGGTCCAGCTCCAACACCGCGAGGCCCGGGTACCGCAGCGTGCCGAGGTCGCCGCCGGAACCCTTGACCCACAACAGTTCCGCGTCCTCGCCCGTCGCCGGGTGCCGCACGCTGCCCTTGCACGACGCGTTGCCGCCCCCGTAGTTGGTGACGGCGCGGTCGCCGCCCAGCCGGTTCGCCCGGTCGAGCATCGCGGACACGTCGTCGGGCACGCCTGCGGGTACGTCGGTCCGGTTGGTCATGCTCCCCATCCCATGGCTTCTCCCCCGACCCGCTCGGCGACGATGCGCTCGGCGTAGCCGGACTCCCTGTACGCGGCGATGGGATCGGGATGCAGGCCCATCTCCTCGCGCACGGACGCGAGCAGCGGCCGCACGTCGGTGGCGTACGCGTCCATCAGAACGCCGTGCGCGCCGAGCACGTCGCCCTCGCGCTGTGCGGTGCGCAACGCGTCCTTTTCGACGAGCAGCGCCTTCGCCGTCGCCTCCTGCACGTTCATCACCGACCGCAGCATCGCCGGCACCTTCGGCTCGACGTTGTGGCACTGGTCGAGCATGAACGCGACGTCGCCTTCGAGAGCGTCCGCGGCGACGATCTCGTGCATGATGCGGAACAGCCCGAACGGGTCCGCGGCGCCGACCATGAGGTCGTCGTCCGCGTAGTAACGGCTGTTGAAGTGGAACCCGCCGAGCCGCTCCTGCCGCAGCAGCAAGGCGACGATCATCTCGATGTTCGTTCCCGGCGCGTGGTGGCCGGTGTCGACGAGCACCTTCGCGCGCTCGCCGAGCGCGAGACAGTGCGTCAGCGACGTGCCCCAGTCCGGGACGTCCGTGTGGTAGAACGCCGGCTCGAAGAACTTGTACTCCAGCAGCATCGTCATGTCCGCAGGCATCGCGTCGTACGTCGTGCGCAACGCCTCGGCGAGCCGGTCCTGCCGGTCACGGATGGAGTCCTGCCCCGCGTAGTTCGTGCCGTCGGCGAACCACAGCGACAGCTGCTTCGACCCGGTCCGCTCGGCGATCTCGATGCACTCGAGCAGCTGCTCGACGGCCTTGCGGCGTACGCCGGGATCCGGGTTGCACACGCTGCCGAGCTTGTAGTCGTCGTCCTGGAACACGTTGGGGTTGATGGCGCCGACCGCGACACCGCGGTCCTTCGCGTACGTCGCCAGTGCGGCGAAGTCGTCCACGCGGTCCCACGGGATGTGCAACGCCACCGACGGTGCGACGCCGGTGAGCTCGTGCACCATCGCCGCGTCGTCGATCTTCTCGTACGGCGTGCGCGGCACACCGGGCTGAGCGAAGACCTTGAACCTGGTGCCGGAGTTGCCGTACGCCCACGACGGCGTCTCGATCCGCTGGCGCCGCAACACCTTCTTGGCTTCGTCGACGTTCATCTGTCCCCTTCCAGTCGCGCA
>JAFMQP010000109.1 GCA_017354575.1 Acidothermales bacterium
GGCGCGCGCCGGTCGCCGTCACCTGGTCGGCGCGGCGGCCGCCGCCCGGCACTCATGCGCTTCCCACGACGAACCAGGGCTTCGCACGAGCTGCAGGCCGTGCGAAGTACCGGTTGATCATGAGAACATGATCAACCGGGCAGCTCACGACGTGCCTCCGAAGCGCGGGAACGCCGCACGTCCGGCGTACCGTGCCGCGTCGTCGAGCGCCTCCTCGATGCGCAGCAGCTGGTTGTACTTCGCCACCCGCTCGCTGCGTGCCGGCGCGCCGGTCTTCAGCTGCCCGCAGTTCACCGCGACGGCGAGGTCGGCGATGGTGGTGTCCTCGGTCTCGCCGGACCGGTGGCTCATCATCGACCGGTAGCCGGACGACGTGGCGAGCGCGACGGCGTCGAGCGTCTCGGTGAGCGTGCCGATCTGGTTCACCTTGATCAGGATCGCGTTGGCCGCACCCTCGTCGATACCGCGAGCCAGCCGCGCCGGGTTGGTGACGAACAGGTCGTCGCCGACGATCTGCACGCGCTCGCCCACCGCGGCGGTCAGGCTCTGCCAGCCCGCCCAGTCCTCCTCGGCGAGCGGGTCCTCGAGCGACACGATCGGGTACGCGCCGAGCAGCTCCTCGTAGTACGCCGCCATGTCCTCGGCGCTTCGCCCCTTGCCCTCGAACTGGTACGCGCCGTCGCGGTGGAACTCGGTGGCGGCGGCGTCGAGCGCGACCGCGATGTCGTCGCCGGGCGTGAACCCCGCCTTGCCGATCGCCTCGCCGATGAGGTCGAGCGCGGCGCGGTTGTGCTCGAGGTTCGGCGCGAACCCGCCCTCGTCGCCCAGGCCGGTGGCGAGGCCCTTCGCCTTCAGCACCGACTTCAGCGCGTGGTACGTCTCCGCACCCCACCGCAGCGCCTCGGCGAACGTCTCCGCGCCGATCGGCGCGATCATGAACTCCTGGACGTCGACGTTGCTGTCGGCGTGCGCGCCGCCGTTGAGGATGTTCATCATCGGCACCGGCAGCAGGTGGGCGTTCGGCCCGCCGACGTAACGGAACAGCGGCAGCTCCGCCGACTCGGCGGCGGCGCGGGCGACGGCCAGCGAGACGCCGAGGATCGCGTTCGCGCCGAGCCGCGACTTGTCCGCCGTGCCGTCGAGGTCGATCAGCGCCTGGTCGAGCAGCCGCTGCTCGTCGGCGTCGAACCCGACGACCTCCGGGCCGATCTCGTCGATGACGCCGAGCACCGCGTTCTCCACGCCCTTGCCGCCGTAGCGGTCCTCGCCGTCACGCAGCTCGACCGCCTCGAACTGCCCGGTGGACGCTCCGCTGGGGACGGCCGCCCGCGCGACGCTGCCGTCGTCGAGCTCCACCTCCACCTCGACGGTGGGGTTGCCACGGGAGTCGAGGATCTCGCGGGCGTAGACGGCGTCGATCGAGGCCACAAGCACTCCTCAGACGTTCGGGAAGGTGGGTCCTGAGCCTATCGAGCCGGCCGGCGAGGGTGGTGGACCCTCGCCGACCAGACGGTTAACGCACTCCCGGGACGCGGCCATTCAGGCGTTCTTCTCGTCCCGCCAGGCGATCCACTCGCGCAGCAGGCCGAGGTCGTGGTCGGGCCCGCTGACGCCGACGGTGTAGAGCCGGGTGCCGACGGCGTACAGCTTGTCGCCGAGGTCGCCTGGGCTGCTGTCGCCGACGCCGGCCGACCGCTCGATCTCTGCGGGGTCGCGGCCGACGTCCGCGCAGTGCCCGTCGAGCACCTCGTGCTTGTGCGCTATCGTCTCGGGGCCGCCGAACCCGTGCCAGATGTCGGCGTGCTGCGCGGCCAGCCGGAGCGTCTTCTTCTCCCCGCCACCGCCGATGAGCACCGGGATGTCCCTTGTGGGCGCCGGGTTCAGCTTCCCCAGCCGCGACTCGATCCGCGGCAGCGCCTCGGCGAGGGCGGCGAGGCGGCTCCCCGCGGTGCCGAACTCGTAGCCGTACTCGTCGTAGTCGAGCTGGAACCAGCCGGCGCCGATCCCGAGGACGAGCCGGCCGCCGGAGATGTGGTCGACGGTGCGCGCCATGTCGGCGAGCAGCTCGGGGTTCCGGTAGCTGTTGCAGGTCACGAGGCAGCCGATCTCGACGCGGGACGTCGCCTCGGCCCACGCGCCGAGCATCGTCCACGCCTCGAACTGCTTCCCGTACGGCTCACCGTAGAGCGGGTAGAAGTGGTCCCAGTTGAAGAGAACGTCCACACCTGCCTCCTCGGCGGCCGCGGCCGTACGCCTGATCGCGGCGTACTCGGCGTGCTGCGGCTGGAGCTGGAGGGCGATGCGGACCGGACGGTTCGAGTTGAGCATCAGGGCAGGCTACCCGGATCGGCGATACTGGACGGCATGGCGCTCAAGGACACCGTGCGGCTCACCGCCGACCTCGCCAGGCAGCAGGCCGGCGCGTGGGTGCTCGGCCGGCTGCGCGGCGACACGATGTGCCAGCTCACCTTGCGCCGGGGCCGGCTCGACCCGTACCCGCTCTACCGGCGGCTGCGCGCCGAGGGCGAGCTGACGTACAGCCGCGCGGGGGCATGGGTGACCCCCTCGCACCGACTTTGCGACGAGATCCTCCGCGACCGCCGGTTCTCTGTGCGGCAGACGCCGTACGAGCAGGCGCCGTCGACGCGGTTCGGGCACGACGAGGGCAGCGAGTGGGAGCTGTCGTTGCTCAACCTCGACCCGCCCGACCACACCAGGCTGCGGCGGCTGGCGATGCCGGCGTTCAGCCCGAAGAAGATCGCCGGGTACCGCGACCGGGTCGAGGCCGTGACGCACCGGCTGCTCGACGCGGCTGCGGCACGCGACCGGTTCGACCTCGTCCGTGACCTCGCCGCACCGCTGCCCATCGCGGTCATCACCGACCTGCTCGGCATCCCGGACGCCGACGCCGACCGCTTCGTCAGGTACGGCCGGGTCGTCGGCACCGCGCTCGACGGCGTCCGCACGCCGGCGCAGGCACGGCGGCTGCGCGACACGACGAGGGACCTCAACGAGCTGTTCGCCGACCTGGTGCGGCTGCGCGCCGCGGAGCCCGGCGAGGACGTGGTCAGCGCGCTGGTGGCCGCGTACCGGGACGTCAGGCTCACCCCGCGCGAGCTGCTCGGCGTCTGCCGGCTGCTGCTCATCGCGGGCTTCGAGACGACGGTCAACCTGATCGGCAACGGGCTGCTCGCGCTGCTCACCGACCCCGCGCAGTGGGCGCTGCTGCGGGACGATCCCGAGCGCGCGCCGGACGTCGTGGAGGAGGTGCTGCGCTACGACTCGCCCGTGCAGATCACCGGCAGGAGCGCCACCGAGGACGTCGAGCTGGCCGGCCGCACGATCCGCCGGGGCCAGCAGGTGTTCACGTTGCTCGGCGCCGCCGGGCGCGACCCCGCCGTGTTCGACGACCCGGACCGCTTCGACATCACCAGGACGCGCACCGCCGAGCATCTCGCGTTCTCCGGCGGCCGGCACTACTGCCTCGGCGCGCCGCTCGCCCGGCTCGAGGGCGCCGTCGCGTTCCGTGCGGTCGCGGAGCGGCTGCCCGACCTCGTCCGGGACGGACCGGTGCGGCGCAGGCGCACCCTCACCATCCACGGGCTGACGGCGTTCCCGGTACGGGTCGGCGCGCCCGCTCGGGTCAGGTCGACGCCCGCGTCGCCTGCTCGGCCTTGACGACGCGGTCGCGGTAGTCGCGCGCGGCCCCGCGCAGCGCCTGCTCGGGATCGACGCCGCGGCGGCGCGCCTGCGCGACGACCGCGAGCAGCAGGGCCCCGACGTCGGCGGCGTCGACCTGCTCCGGCGACGGCACGGGCACGTCGACGCCGGCGCGTTCGGCACGTCCGACGAGCTTGCTCGCCAGGGCCAGCGCGGGCTGGGCGAGCGGCACGCCGTCGACGGCCGACGTGCGGCCCTTCTCCTGCGCCTTCAACGCGTCCCAGCGGGCCTGCATCTGCTCGCCCACCGGCGCCTCGTCGTCGCCGAACACGTGCGGGTGCCGGCGGACGAGCTTGTCGACGATGTCGCCGGCGACGTCGTCCACGGTCCACGGGTCGTCCGCGTGTTCCGTCGCGATCCGCGCGTGGAAGACGACCTGCATGAGCACGTCACCGAGCTCCTCGCGCAACGCGGCGCGGTCGCCGGTCTCCACCGCCTCGGCCACCTCGTACGCCTCCTCGAGCAGGTACCGGACGAGCGACCCGTGCGTCTGCTCGCGGTCCCAGGGGCAGCCGCCGGGCGAGCGGAGCCGGTCCATCACCTCGACGAGGTCGTGGAACCGCGCGCCCGGCAGGTCGTACGAGCCGGGCAGCAGCTCGACCTCCGGCGCGTCCACGGGCGCCGCGGTCACCCGCATGCCTACGGCGCGGGCGAGGTCGGGGTCGCCGTCCTCACCCAGGCACCACACGACGGTGCCGTCGCCGACCGACGCCCGCCGGACCAGCTCGGCCGCAAGCGCGTCCGGCGAGGCGGCGTCGAGCGTCTCGACCCGGACGTCCGCCTCGGCCAGCGCGGGCAGCAACGGATGCGCGCGATCGGCGGCGTACACGGCATCGGCGGCGCGCAGCTCCCGCCACGCCGGCCAGGACAGCAGCCCCGGCGCGACCCGGTGCGTGGTGGACAGCAGCACCAGCCGCGCGCTCATCGGGTCAGCTCGAGGACGCCTTGACCCACAGGCCGCCGTACGTCAGGCGCAGGTTCAGCGTCGAGTAGTCGAAGTCGCCGTAGCGCGGGTTGACGCGCACACCGACGCGCCGGGCGAGCGAGGTGAGCCGCTTCGCGAGCTCGTCCGCGCCGCCGAAGCGCTGCTCGAGCGCGCCCGCGAGGTAGAGCGCGCGGCCGTACGCCTTCGCCTCCTCGGTGGGCAGCTCCGCCCTCGCGTTGCCGAACAGCGGGACGGTGTAGACCTGGTTCGGCTGCAGGCCCTGGCCCTGGGTCGCCTTGGCGATGGCGGCGTCGACGTCGCCCTGCGTCCAGCCGACGCCCTCCTCCTTGGCGAGGCGCGTGACGAGGATGTTGACGACCCTGGCGAGCACGATGCCGGCGGGGACGTTGCCGCCCTGCTGCTCGACCACGGGCGCGAGCCTGTGCACGTCGCGCGCCGGGCCGTTCACGGACGCCACCGTGATGCGCTCGTCACCGACGATCGCCGCCGCGCCCATCTGCACCGGGCCGCAGGCGGCGACGCCGCCACCCAGCACGGCGAGCGCCACGACGCCCACGAGGGCCCGGACCACCGATCGCACAGCCACCTCCACGTTCGTTGCTCGCGACGAGGCGACTCTACTTCGGCACCCGTCAGGCCGTCGGCGCGGGCAGCTCGAACAACGCGTCGAGGACGCCGCGGGACCAGTCGAGCAGCTCCCGGTCGCGCAACGGCCGGCCGCCGATGCCCGGCGTCCGCGGGCGCGGGACGAGGACGGTGCGCACCGGCTGCTTGACGACGCTGCGCGGGTACAACCGCTGCAGCCGCAACCGTTGCGACTCACGCAGCTCCAGCGGCGCGAACCGGACCTGGTTGCCCTGCAGCGTGACGTCGGTGACGCCGTGCGCGCGCGCGAACGTGCGGAAGCGTGCGACCTCCAGCAGCGTCTCGACCGGCGTCGGCGCCTGGCCGTAACGGTCCTCCAGCTCCTCGCGCACCTCGGCGATCGCCGGCTCGGAGTCGGCCTGCGCGATCCGTTGGTACGCCTCGAACCGCAGCCGTTCGCTGGCGACGTAGCCGTGCGGGATGTGCGCGTCGAGCGGCAGTTCGACCCGCACGTCGGCCACCTCCTCGACCTGCTCGCCGCGGAACTCCGCGACCGCCTCGCCGACCAGTCGCACGTACAGGTCGAACCCCACGCCCGCGATGTGCCCGGACTGCTCCTCGCCCAGCAGGTTGCCGGATCCCCTGATCTCCAGGTCCTTCATCGCGACGTAGGTCCCCGCGCCCAGCTCGGTGTGCTGCGCGACGGTCTGCAGTCGCTCGATCGCCTGCTCGGTGAGCGGCGACTCGTTCGGGTACATGAAGTACGCGTACCCGCGTTCGCGGCTGCGCCCGACCCGGCCGCGCAGCTGGTGCAGCTGACCGAGACCGAGGATGTCGGCGCGGTCGACGACGAGGGTGTTGGCGTTCGGGATGTCCAGGCCGTTCTCGACGATGGTCGTGCAGACGAGGACGTCGAACTCCTTCTCCCAGAAGCCCACCATCACGTGCTCGAGCTTGTCCTCGCTCATCTGCCCGTGCGCGACGGCGACGCGCGCCTCGGGCACCAGCCCACGCAGCCGGCCCGCGACGCGCTCGATGCTCTGAACCCTGTTGTGCACCAGGAAGACCTGCCCGTCGCGCAGCAGCTCGCGCCGGACCGCCGCCGTGATCTGCCGTTCGTCGTACGCGCCGACGAAGGTGAGCACGGGGTGGCGTTCCTCCGGCGGCGTCTGCATCACCGACATCTCGCGGATGCCGGTGAGCCCCATCTCCAACGTGCGCGGGATCGGCGTCGCCGACATGGTGAGCACGTCCACCTGGGTACGCAGCCGCTTCAGGAACTCCTTGTGCTCCACGCCGAAACGCTGCTCCTCGTCGACGATGACCAGGCCGAGCTGCTTGAACCGCAGCTCCGGCGAGAGCAGCCGGTGGGTGCCGATGACGACGTCGAGGGTGCCGTCGGCGAGCCCGGCGAGCACCTCCTGCTGGTCCCTGCCGCTGACGAACCTGGACAGCTGCCTCACCTGGACGGGGAACGGCGCGAACCGCTCGGAGAACGTGGACGTGTGCTGCTGCGCGAGCAGCGTCGTCGGGCACAGCACCGCGACCTGCTTGCCGTCCTGCACCGCCTTGAACGCCGCGCGCACCGCGATCTCGGTCTTGCCGTAGCCGACGTCGCCGCAGATGAGCCGGTCCATCGGCGTCTCGCGTTCCATGTCGCGCTTGACCTCGTCGATGGCGGCGAGCTGGTCGGGCGTCTCGACGTACGGGAACGCGTCCTCGAGCTCGCGCTGCCACGGGGTGTCGGGCGCGAACGCGTGTCCCTCGGTGGCCTGCCGCGCGCTGTAGAGCCGGATCAGCTCACCGGCGATCTCGCGGACGGCCTTGCGCGCCCTGCCCTTCGTGCGCGCCCAGTCGGAGCCGCCCAGCTTGTTGAGCGACGGTGCCTCGCCACCGACGTAACGGGTGACCTGGTCGAGCTGGTCGGTGGGGACGTACAACCGGTCCGGCGGTTGGCCCCGCCGCGACGCGGCGTACTCGATGACGAGGTACTCCCGCGTCGCGCCCTGCACGTCGCGCGACACCAGCTCGACGTACCGGCCGACACCGTGCTGCTCGTGCACGACGTAGTCGCCGGCGCGCAGCTGCAGCGGATCGACGCCCTTGCGCCGCCGGCTCGGCAGCCGGCGCATGTCCTTGGTGGAGCTGCGCTGGCCGGCGATGTCGGTCTCGGTGAGGACGACGAGCGCGAGGTCGTCCGCGACGAAACCGTTCTCGACGGTGCCCGTCGCGACGTACGCGACCGCCGGCTCGGGCGCCTCCTTGAGGTCGGGCTCGTACCGCGCGCCGACCTCGCGGTCGGAGAGCAGCTCGACCAGCCGTTCGGCAGGCCCGTGCCCTTCGGTGACGAGGACGACGCGGTAGTCGCCGGCGAGCCAGTCGCGTACGGCCGCGAGCGCCTGGTCGATGTCACCGCGATAGGTGTCGACGGCCCGCGCCCCGACCGTCGTGGCGTCCTCCTCCCCCGCGGCGAACGGCGTGACGCCCCACCACGGGACGCCGAGCGCCAGCGTGTGCTCGCGGACGTCGCCGAGGCCGCGCAGGCTCGCCGCGCCGAGGTCGATCGGCGCGCTGCCGCCGCCGGCCGCGGCCGCCCACGACGCCTGCAGGAACTCCTCGCTCGTCCGGACGAGGTCGTGCGCGCGGGTACGTACCCGCTCGGGGTCGCAGAGCACGACGTGGGTGCCCGCGGGCAGCTCGTCGACGAGCAGCACCATCTCGCCGACGAGCGCGGGCGCGAGCGACTCCATGCCCTCGACCGCGATTCCCTCGGCCAGCTGGTCGAGCATCTCGGCGAGCTCGGGATGCTTGCCGGCGAGGTCACGGGCGCGCTCGCGCACCTCGGGCGTCAGCAGCAGCTCGCGACACGGCGGCGCCCAGAGCCCGTCCGGCGCGTCCTCGAACGTCCGCTGGTCGGAGACCCTGAAGTACCGCACCGTGTCGACGGTGTCGCCCCAGAACTCGACGCGCAGCGGGTGTTCCTCGGTGGGCGGGAAGACGTCGAGCAGCCCGCCGCGCACGGCGAACTCGCCGCGCTTGCCGACGAGGTCGGTGCGCGTGTACGCCGCCGCGGCGAGCCGGTCGACGACGTCCTCGAGCGACACCTCGTCGCCGGGTCGCGCGAGCACCGGCTCCAGCTCACCGAGGCCGGGCACGAGCGGCTGCAGCAGGCTGCGTACCGGCGTGACGACGACGGACACGGGGCCCGCGCGGCGATCGGGGTGACGTAGCCGCCGCAGCGTCGCGAGCCGCTGGCCGACGGTGTCGCTTCGCGGGCTCAGCCGTTCGTGCGGCAGCGTCTCCCAGGCGGGGAACTCCACGACGCTCGCCGGGTCGAGCAGGCTGCGCAGCGCGTCCGCGGTGTCCTCGGCCTCGCGGCCGGTGGCGGTGACGGCGAGCACCGGCCGTTCCGCACGCCCGGCGATCGCGGCGAGGACGAACGGCCGCAGCGCCGCCGGTGCGGTGAGGTCGTGCAGCGGCCGGTCGCCGGATCGCGCGGCCGCGACGGTGTCGGCGAGCGCGGGGTCGCGGACGAGTTCGCCGAGCAGTCCGCCCAGACTCATGAGGTGGCCTCCGGAGGCAACGCAACTTGCCCGAGGTCCGTCCGGACCCCGGGTCACCGGACCAAGTCTAGAGGCCGGCACGGACAACCGTCGGGCGGCGCGTCGCTGCCGGCGTGCGCGGTGCGGCGCTCCTACGCTACGGTGCGTGGTCGCGCCCACAGCGTGAGAGAGGTGTCCACCTTGTCGGAGTACAGCACGCCCGCGTCGACCGGGACCGAGGACGACGGCGCCGGCACGCCGGGCTGGGCCGGCGCGATGGCCCAGATCGACGCCGAGATCGACGAGCTGCGCGCCCTGCTGGAGCGCCGCCGCGCCGCGGCCGAGGCGAGCCGCGACGACGGCGCGGAAAGCGCGGCGACCTGACGGCGCCGGCCGTTCGCGGCTGGCAGGATACGTGTCGTGAGCGACGCCGCCACGACGCACCGTTTCGCACCGGCACCGCGTGCGCTCGCCGACGCCGAACTGCTCGTCACGCACGCGTTCGCGCCGCTCGACGGGTTCCTCGGTTCCGCGGACGCCGGCAGCGTCCGCGCGCGGCGGCGGCTCGCCGACGGTCGCGGCTGGCCGGTGCCCGTCACCCTCGACGTACCCGCCGACCTCGCCGACGCCGTCCGTACCGGCGACGAGGTGCTTGTCGAGGACCCCGAGGGCACGCCGATCGCCGCGGTCCGTGTCGCGGAGGTGTGGGAGTACGCCGGTACGCACCACGTCGCGGGCCCGGCCGTGCCGCGGCGGCGTCCGGCGTTCGGCGTGTTCCGGCGACAGCACCTCACGCCCGACCAGGCGCGGCGGTCGTTCCGCGGCGACCGACCCGTGCTCGCCGTCCTCGCCGACGCGCCGCCGCACCGCGACCGCCTCGCCGCCGTTCGCCTCGCCGCGGCCGCGCGGGACGCTCGGGTGCTGCTGCTCGTGCCGACCGCGGGCGACCGCGAGCTGCCGCCGGAGTCGTTGGTACGCCTCGCGTTCGCCGCACGGGACCAGCTCGGCGACGCCACCGTGGTCGCCGTCCGGCTCGCCCGCCGCGACGACCCCGTGGCCGACCTGCTGCTCACCACGCACGTCGCCCGCGCGTACGGCGCCGACGCGCTGCTCACCGCGCAGCGCGATCCCGGCGACGCCGCGGTGCCGCTCGTGGCGCCGGGACCGGTCGGGTACGACCCGGCCACCGACGCCTGGCGCCCCGTGGGCGACGCCGTCGACCTGCGCGCACCGCTCGACGACGTGGCGGTGCGGGAGCTGCTCGACGCGGG
>JAFMQP010000110.1 GCA_017354575.1 Acidothermales bacterium
GCTGGTCAGGCGATGAGCACACGGGTCGAGACGATCGTCGGGTTCTGCGTCCTGTTCGCGCTCGGCGGGTTCATGGTGCTCGCCCCGCTGCTGCTGCCGCGCTCGGTCGCGACGTTCGGCGAGGCGCTACGCGCCGTGCCCCTGCGCCGCCTCGTGCCGCGGCTGCTGATCGTGCTGGTCTGGGCCTGGCTCGGCTGGCACTTCCTCGCCAGGACCACCTGACGCCGTCTCCCCGTCGCGGTGCACGGCCACGCCCGCGACGACGAGCGCGACAGCGGCGACGTCCTGCACGGTCGGCACCTGCCGCAGCACGAGCAGGCCGATCACCGTCGCCGTCGCCGGCAGCAGCGCGAGCATCAGCGCGAACGTCGACCGCCGCAGCCGCGCCATCGCCAGCTGGTCGCAGACGTACGGGACCACCGACGACGACACCCCCACGCCGACGCCCGCGGCAAGCAGCAGCGGATGCGCGAGCGCCGGCAGCGCACCGCCCAGCCCGGCCGGCGTGATGAACACGAGCGCCACCAGCATCGACGCCGCGAGCCGGTCCACGCCCTCGCCGCCGCCGTTGCGGGCGAGCGCGTGGCCGAGCACCACGTACAGCGCGAACAGCGCGCAGTTCGCGAACGCGAACACGAACCCGACCGGCTCGCCCCCGATCCGCACGTCGGTGAGCAGCACCACGCCGCCGACGACCACGAGAAGCGCGAGCAGGTTCCGCCGGGTGCGGACGCCGACCGCCGCGAGGACGACCGGGCCGAGGAACTCCAGCGCGCCGACCGTACCGAGCGGCAGCCGGCCGATCGCGAGGTAGAAGCACGCGTTCATCGCGGCGAGCGTGGCCCCCATGCCGACGAGCAGAACCCGCTGCCGGGACGTCATCGCGGCGACCGTCCGCCACGGTCGGCGCCAGACGGCGAACACGACCGCCGCGCTCGCGATGCGCAGCCACGCGACGCCCAACTCGTCCACGGCGGCGAACAGCAGCACGGCGAACGAAGGGCCGAGGTAGTGGAAGACGGCGCTGCCGACGAAGAAGGCGTGCGGCGGCACCCGGTCAGCGGTTCGTGCGGTCATGCGTCAATACTTCAAAGGACCACCGGGTACTGAGAATGGCGAGTCGAAGGTGACGGTGTCGACATGCCGGCGAATCGACGAGGCGACGGGCAGGCCCGGCTGCGAAACGACGGCGGACCGCTCACCGACCCGGTAAACGTCCGCGTGCTGCGCGAGCTGCACGCCGACGCGCGGGTCAGCATGTCCGCACTCGGTCGTGCGGTGGGGTTGTCCGCGCCCGCCGTCACCGAGCGTGTGCAACGCCTTGTCCGCGCGGGTGTCATCGCCGGCTTCCGGATGGACGTGGACCCCGCCGCCGTCGGCCTGCCCGTCGCAGCGTTCGTCCGGGTACGTCCCGGTCCCGGCCAACTGCGCAAGATCGCCGAGTTGGCCCGTTCACTGGACCAGGTCGTCGAGTGCTACCGGATCACCGGCGAGGACTGCTTCCTGATGAAGGTGCACGTCAGTGCCGTCGACGAGCTCGAGGACGTGCTCGACCGGTTCCTGCTGTACGGCCAGACGACGAGCTCCATCGTCCAGTCCGCACCCGTCCCACCGCGCCCGCTGCCGCTGCCCGCCACGGACCGTGACGACAGACCGTGAGCGGGTGTGACGGTACGCGGCGATCACTAGGATTTCCGAGGTGCCACAGCTTCCTCTCCGCAGATCCTCACCGCGCCCCGGGCACCTGATCGTCTGCGGCGAGACGGCCCTGGCGTCGCGGCTCGTCGAGGAGCTGGTGGCGCGGTACGAGGAGAACGTCGTCTTCATCACGCCGCCGCGCCGTCGGGGCGCGGGCGACCGGCGGCGCGTACCGCAGGTCAAGGGCGTCACGGTCGTCGAGGCCACCGAGATCGACGACGAGGTGCTGCGCAACGCCAACATCGCCACGGCCCGCGCGCTCGCGATCGTGAACCAGGACGACGTCGGCAACATCCACCTCGCGCTGCGCGCCCGTGCGCTCAACCCCGACGTGCGGCTGGTCGTCCACTTCTTCAACTCCCAGCTCGGCACCCGCGTGAGCAACCTGTTCCGCGACTGCAAGTCGATGTCCGACTCCGAGGTGGCCGCGCCCTCGTTCGTGGCGGCCGCGTTCGACGACGCCATGACGCTCAACCACGTGCGGGTGGCGGGCCGCACCGTGTTCGCGACACCGCGTTCGCGGGTCAGGCGCAGGCGGGTGATCTGCGGCCTCGTCGACGACGCGACGTCCGACCAGCCCACGGTGCTGCCCGACGACCCCGCGGACGCCGCGGTCGTGCTCGCGGTCGCGGACGGCGGCACCAACCTGCCGGGCGCGCTCCGCATCAGGCTCGCGATGGCCGCGTACCACCTGCGTTCGCTGTTCAGCGGGATCCTGCGTTTTTCGCTGGTCATCATGCTCGCGCTGGTCATCGTCGGCGCGGTGCTGTTCCGCGTGTACGGGCACACGACGATCTGGGACGCGTTCTACCAGGCCCTGCTCGACATCGCGGGCGCGACGAACCCGGAAGACGACACTCTCGGCAACAGCGTGATGATCAAGATCACCAAGGTGCTCGTGACGGTGGTGGGGATCGCGATCATCCCGCTGTTCACGGCTGCCGTCGTGGACGCCGTCGTCGGCTCGCGGCTGCATCCGTACACCGCCAGGCGGCGGGTGCCCTACCGCGGGCACGTCATCGTGGTCGGGCTCGGCAACGTCGGCACCCGGGTGATCCGGCGGCTGCACGACCTCGGCATCCCCGCCGTCTGCGTCGAGACGAGCGAGAACGCGCTGGGCATCCCGGTGGCGCGGAGCCGGCGGATGCGGATACCGGTCATCGTCGGCGACGCCACCCGCGAGGAGACGCTGCAGGCGGCGTCCGCGGGGACGTGCCGGGCCGTGCTCGCGGTCACCAGCGACGACGTCACCAACCTCGAGGCGGGACTGCAGGCGCGGGAGCTGCGCAAGGACCTGCGCGTCGTGCTCCGCATCGGCAACGACGATCTCGCCCGCCGCGTGCACCAGACCTTCGGCGTCAACGTGTCGAGGAGCGTCTCGTACCTCGCCGCGCCCGCGTTCGCGGCCGCGATGCTGGAACGCGAGGTCGTCGGCACGCTGCCCGCCGGACGCCGGGTGCTGCTGATCGCGCGGGTGCCGGTACGCGGCGGGTCGATGCTGGTGGGCTACCGGCTCGGCGACATCTCCGAGTCGGGCCAGATCCGGGTCATCGCGCTGCAGCCGGGCGAGGGGCAGCCGGTGGACTGGTCGCCGCCGTCCCACCATGTGCTGGCGCCAGGCAACGAGCTGTTCGTCGTCGCCACGAGGACGGGCCTCAGCCGGGTGCTCGGCAGCAGCATCGGCGACACCACGCCGACTCCCGCCGCGCGCGACTGACAGCTCACCCGGCCGGATCCGGCCACTTGTGGGTCGACCGCCGAGTCCGTCGATCGACCGGTCCACGGACGGGCTACAGTCCGTCGTGTGCTGGCTCCGGAGGGGATGCTTCGCGTCGCGCACTTCACCGACACGTGGCTGCCGAGGCGCGACGGTGTGGTCACCGCACTGCAGACACTCACATCCGTGATGGGCGACGTCGGGCACAGCAGCGTCGTCGTCGTGCCCAGGCACCATCGGCAGGCCGCCGACGCCAGTACGTTGCGGCTGCCGTCGGTGCGATGTGGCATCGCGCAGTTCCGGCTCGCGGCGTGGCCTCGCGAGCGGCACGTCGACCGGGTCGCGCAGTGGGCGCCGGACCTGCTGCACGTGCACTCACCCGGCCCCATCGGCCTGCTCGGGATCGTGGCCGCGAGGACACTCGGCCTGCCGCTCGTGCTCACGTACCACACCGACCTGTCCGCGTACGCGCAGGCGTACCGGCTGCCGCCGCACGTGCTGCACGGGGTGCTGCGTTGCTACGCGCGCCGGCTCGGCATGCCGAAGCCGGACGTCGTCAGGTACCGGACGCGGCAGGCACAGCGCCGCGCCGTCGTCCACGCGGGCACGCAGCTGCTGTACGGCTGCGCGGACACCGTGCTGATCCCGACCCGGGCCATCCTGGAGCGCTCGGGGCTGGCCGGGATGTGTCCGCACCTCCAGGTGGTGCCGACCGGCGTCGCCGCTCCCGTCGTGCAGCCCGGCGCACGCGCGGGGTTCCGGCGGCGCAACGGCATCGGGCCGGACGAGCGCGTGGCGCTGTTCGTCGGGCGGCTGAACCGGGAGAAGGGCATCGACCTGCTCGCCGCGGCGTTCGCGCGGCTGCGGCAGACCCTGCCGGCGGCCCGGCTGGTGCTGGTCGGCGCGGCCCACGACGAACGCTGGCTGCGGGCGCAGCTGGACGGCGCTGGCGTCACCGACCGCACGGTGCGCACCGGCGAGCTGCCGCCGGCCGACGTGGCCGAGGCGTACGCCGCCGCCGACGTGTTCGCGTTCCCGTCCCGCACGGACACCCAGGCGCTCGTCATCCAGGAGGCTGCGCTCGCCGGCCTGCCGAGCGTCCTCGCCGACCCGGCCCTGCACAGGTCGGGGCCGATGAGCGGCACCGCGCTGCTCGCGTCCGGTGGCCCGGACGCGTACGCCGCGGCGTTGGCGCGGCTGCTCTCCGAGCCGGCACTCGCGGCGTCGTTGGGCGCCGCCGCCCGCGGGCGGGCGGAGCAGAACACCCCACAGGCCTACGGACGCCGGATGGCCACGGTGTACGCGGAGACGCTCCGCCGGCGGACCAGCCGCCGGATACAGCTGAGCGCCTGACGCCGTCCGCCGTCGGCTCCTCAGTACCAGCACAGCCGGCGGAAGCGAGACTGCGCCGGTGCACCCCCGATGCGATCACGGAAACGACCTACATAACATGATCGTTTCGACAAGGACGTTCCCCACGTACCCAGGAACGTGGGGGCGCGGGGGCTCGGCCCCCGGCGAATACAAGGAAACGGCGAAGGTCGCTACACGACCGAGCATGGTGGGCGAGGAGGGAGTTGAACCCTCACGTCCTTGCGGACACACGGACCTGAACCGTGCGCGTCTGCCATTCCGCCACCCGCCCGAGTGACCCGAGAATGCTAGCAGGTGGCGGAGCGACCGCGAGGCGACGGTGGCACCGATACCATCGGACCAGCGGCCCGGAAAGAACACAGGGGGAAGGAGGCGGGCCCGTGAGCGTTTGGACGCGATTCGAGCGACGCCTCGAAGGGCTCGTCGAGGGGGCGTTCGCCCGGGCATTCAAGTCCGAGCTCCAGCCGGTCGAGGTGGCGCGGGCGCTGGCACGCGAGGTCGACGACCGTGCCGCGATCATCGGGAAGGGGCGGGTGCTGATCCCGAACGACTTCGTGGTGGAGATCGGCGAGACCGACCACAACCGGCTGTCGGTCTACTCCGACAGCCTCGGCGGCGAGCTCGCCAACGTGGTCAGGGACCACGCGAAGGAAGAGGGCTACCACCTGGTCGGTCCGGTCAACGTGCGGTTCAAGCACGCCGACGACCTGCAGACGGGTGTGTTCCGGGTGCGCAGCGGTGTCCAGCCCGCCGGCCGTGCCGCGCCGCAGCAGCGGCAGCCGGCGTTCGAGAACGTGCCGTACGGACAGCAGGCCCCGCAGGGCTACCCGAGTCCCCAGCCGGTGCCGTTCCCCGCGCCCGGCGCACCGCAGTATGCGCCGCCGCAGGCTTATGGCGAGCCGGACGCGTCGTCCGACGACGAACGCACCCGGGTCACCCCGCTGCGCCCGCAGCGGCAGGCCAGGCTGGAGACGCCGGACGGCGAGGTCGTCGGATGGGTCACGACGCCGGTGGCGATCGTGGGCCGTGGCGGCGAGAGCGACGTGAAGATCAGCGATCCCGGCATCTCCCGCCGTCATGCGGAGATCCGTTCGGAGAACGGTGAGTACGTCGTCACCGACCTCGGTTCCACCAACGGCACCATCGTGGACGGCCGGCCGGTGCGTCGCGCGTCGCTCTACGACGGCTCCCGGGTACAGTTCGGGCGCACCACGCTGACCTTCCGTGTCGACGGCTGAGCGGGGCCCTCTTACCTCATGTCGCTTCTCACCATCACGCTCATCCGGCTCGGCCTGATCGCGCTGCTCTGGGTGTTCGTGCTGGCCGGGTTCTCGATCATCCGGCACGACCTGTTCGGCGCCCGGGTGGCCGCGCGCACGCCGCCGCGGCCGCGGCCGGCGCCGGCCCGCGCACCGAAGCAGAACCGCCGGCACCGAGGGACACCCAACCGCCTGGTCGTCACGGAGGGCGCGCTCGCCGGCACCACGATGCAGCTCGGCGACCGCCCGATCACGATCGGCCGGGCCAGCGACTCGTCCCTGGTGATCGACGACGACTACGCGTCCACCCGGCACGCGCAGCTCGTGCCGCGCGACGGCGAGTGGATGATCGAGGACCTCGGCTCCACGAACGGCACCTTCCTCGATCGCGCCAAGGTCGGCCGACCGACGCCGGCACCCGTCGGCATCCCGATCCGGATCGGCAAGACCGTACTCGAGCTGCGCAGATGACCTATCACCTGCGGTACACCGCCGCTTCCGACGTGGGGCTCGTCCGGAAGAACAACGAGGACTCCGCGTACGCCGGGCCCCACCTCGTCGCGGTCGCGGACGGCGTCGGCGGCAACGTCGCGGGTGAGGTCGCGAGCGCGGCGACGATCAGCATCCTCGCGACGGTCGACCGCGCGCTTCCCGTCGACGGCATGACAAGCGTGCTCCGCGCCACGTTCGAGAACGCCGACGAGACGATCCGCGGCCTGATCGAGGCGGAGCCGGCGCTCTCCGGCATGGGCACCACGCTCACCGCGCTGCTGTACAGCGAAGGGACGTTCTGCCTCGGGCACGTCGGCGACTCCCGCGCCTACCGGCTGCGCGACGGCGAGTTCGTCCAGATGAGCCGCGACCACACGTTCGTGCAGACGCTCGTTGACGAGGGCAAGATCACGCGCGAGGAGGCCACCGTCCACCCGCAGCGGTCACTGATCATGCAGTCGGTGAACGGCTGCGGCGACATCCGTCCCGACCTCCAGCGCTACGACGCGCGCGTCGGCGACCGCTGGCTGCTCTGCTCCGACGGGCTCACCGACTACGTGGCGATCGAGGAGATCACGGAGACGGTCGCCGGCATCGAGGACGTCGACGAGCTCGCCGCGCGGCTGGTGATCCTGGCCAACGCGGGCGGCGGCGTCGACAACGTCGCCTGTGTCGTCGCGGACGTCGTCGACACCGCGCCGGACGACCAGCGCCCGGTCATCGTCGGTGCCGCCCACGAGCCGCCCGACGAGCTGGTCGGGCGTGCGGCGGACATCTTCACCCCCGTGCCGCACCGGGTGGGCGCGATCCCGCCCGGGCCCGTGTTCCCACGGTCACGCAGCGACGCCCGTCACCTTGCTCGGGGCAAGGCGGGTCTGGCAGGGTCCCCCAACGTGTCCGGATATGGTCGGACTCACGACGGTGACCCGAGCCTGCCCCGCACCTCAGCCCCGATCGGAAAGGCCGCACCCGCGCTTCCGTGATGACTGCACACCCCGACGTCCGTCTCCTCTCTCGCTGGTCGGACCGGTGAGACCATGACGCTGAGCCTTCGGTACACGGCCGCGTCCGACGTCGGGCTGCTGCGCAAGGAGAACCAGGACTCCGCGTACGCCGGCCCGCACCTGATCGCGGTCGCGGACGGCATGGGCGGGCACGCGCACGGCGAGGTCGCGAGCGCGACGACGATCGCCACGCTCGCCGAGCTCGACGCCGAGGTGCCGGGCAGCGACCTGGCGAACGCGCTGCGCGGCTCGATCGAGCAGGCGAACAACGCGATCCGGGCGATGGTGCGGGCGGACTCGTCGCTCGAGGGGATGGGTACCACCCTCACCGCGCTGCTGTACTCGAACAACCGGTTGTGCCTCGCCCACATCGGCGACTCCCGCGCGTACCTGCTGCGCGACGACGTCTTCAGCCAGGTCACCAAGGACCACACGCTGGTCCAGTCCATGGTCGACGAGGGCAAGCTGACGCGGGAGCAGGCCGAGGTGCACCCGCAGCGGTCGCTGCTGCTGCGCGCGCTCGGCACGAGCGGCACCGTGGAGCCGGACGTGCACGTGCACGAGGTGCGTCCAGGCGACCGCTGGCTGCTCTGCTCGGACGGGCTGTCCTCGGTGGTCAGCGAGGACACCATCCGCGAGAGCGTGGCGACCTGCGACGACATCTCGGTCATCGCCCGCCGCCTCATCGACCTCGCGAACCGCGGCGGCGGTCCGGACAACATCACCTGCGTGATCGCCGACGTCGTCCCCGACGACGCGAACCCCGACCACCCGGTGATCGCGGGTGCGGCCAGCGAGAACCGGCAGACGCGCCGGTCGCCCGGCGACTCCGCGGCGAGCCGCGCGGCCGCGCTGTCCCCGCCGCCGGACGAGCCGTACCTCGAGGAGGTGCCGCCGCGCCGGCGACGCCGGTGGTGGTCGTTCGTCTGGCCGGTCGCACTCTTCCTGGTCATCGTGCTGCTCGGCGTCGGGGGGTGGCAGTGGGCGATGAACCAGTACTTCATCGGCGCCAGCGACGGCAACGTCGCGGTCTTCCGCGGGCTCTCCCAGCCGGTCGGCCCGCTGCACGTGAGCAGGGTCGAAAGACGTACCCGCATCCCGCTCACCAACCTGCCGCCGTATGAGCGTGACCGCGTGAACAACACGATCGAGGTGGACGGCCGCTCGGACGCGTACGCCGCCGTCGACCGCCTCGGCCACGAGGCGACGGCGTGCGCTGCGCAGCGGCACAAGACCGGGCCGACACCCACCCCGACGCCGCGGGGCACGGCGACACCGGCCCCGCAACCGAGCTCGTCCTCCGGGACGTCTGGCGGGTGTTGACCATGGCGGCCGCAGCGGCCGGGTATCGGTCGCAGGACATGCGTCCGAGGGTCGGTAGCGGGCGCAACGTCGAGCTGACACTGCTCGTCTTCGCGACGCTCATCGGGCTCGCCGCGTACGCCGACGTCGAGCTGGTGATGCGGGGTCGGCTGCCCGCCGACTTCCTGTGGTACGTCGGCGGTCTCGTGCTCGTCGCGACGGTCACGCACCTGTTCGTGCGCTTCTTCGCCACGTACGCCGACCCGGTGCTGCTGCCCTGCGCGTTCCTGCTGAACGGGCTCGGGCTGGTCATGATCCACCGGCTGGACCTGTCCAACGACAACGGGCACGCGGCGGCGTCGCAGTTCGAGTGGACGATCCTCGGCATCGCGCTGTTCGTCGCGGTGCTGGTGTTCATCCGCGACCACCGGGCGCTCCGGCGGCTGACCTACACCGCGGGTGCGGCCGGTCTGCTGCTGCTCGCGATCCCCGCGCTGCTGCCGTCGTCGATGTCGGAGATCAACGGCGCGAAGCTGTGGATCCGGCTCGGCGGGTTCTCCTTCCAGCCCGGCGAGTTCGCGAAGCTCGCCGTGATGATCTTCTTCGCGGGCTACCTGGTCTCGAAGCGGGACGTGCTCAGCCTGGCCGGGCGCCGGCTGCTGTTCATCGACCTGCCGCGCGCCAAGGACCTGGGCCCGGTGCTCGTCGCCTGGTTGGCGAGTCTCGGCATCCTCGTGTTCGAGCACGACCTGGGCTCGTCGCTGCTGTTCTTCGGGCTGTTCGTCGCCATGCTCTACGTCGCCACCGAACGGGTCAGCTGGCTGGTGATCGGCTTCGTGCTGTTCATCGCCGGCGCGTTCGCCGCGTACCACCTGTTCGGGCACGTGCGGGTACGCGTCGAGGTGTGGCTCGACCCGTTCGGCCACCGTGACCTCGCCTACCAGAACATCCAGGGCCTCTACGGGCTCGCCCACGGCGGGCTCACCGGCACCGGGCTCGGGCAGGGCCGCCCCGGGCTGGTGCCCTTCGCCGACAGCGACTTCATCTTCACCTCGTTCGGCGAGGAGCTCGGGCTGGCCGGCGTGATGGCGCTGATCGTCGTCTACCTGATCATCGTGGCGCGCGGCCTGCGCATCGCGCTCGCGGTGCGGGACGGGTTCGGCAAGCTGCTCGCGGCCGGCATCGCGG
>JAFMQP010000370.1 GCA_017354575.1 Acidothermales bacterium
GTGGTCGCTCGCGACGAGCGCGCCCGGGTTAAGCAGGTTGTGCTGCACGACCCGCTCCTCGTGGTTGGCGACGTGCTTGAGCATCCAGTGCGAGCTGACGTCGCCCAGCGCCCATACGCCGGCGACGCCGGTGCGCTGGTACTCGTCGACGACCAGGGAACCGCCGTCGCGGGTGGCGAGGCCGGCCAGGCCGACGTCGAGCAGGTCGGTGTTCGGCCGCCGGCCCACGGCCACGAGCAACGCCTCGGCGTCGACGGTCTCGGCGCCGCCCGGCCCGTCCAGGTGCAGCCGCGTGACGCCGCCGTCGTGCTCGGCACTGACGGCGGTGCGCTTGGTCCGCACGTCCCACCGGTGCCGCGCGAGCTCGGTGAACCGCGCGGCGACGTCGGCGTCCTCGGCCCGCAACAGCAGCTCCGACCGCGCGACCACGGTGACGTCGACGCCGAGCGAACCGAAGATGTGCGCGAACTCCGCCGCGACGTACCCGCTGCCTAGGATGGTGAGCCGCGGCGGTAGCCAGGCGATGCGCATCACGGTGTCGCTCGTGTGGTACGGGACGCCGTCGAGCCCGGCCACGTCCGGCAGCACCGGCCGGCTGCCCGCGGCCACCACCACCTGCTCGGCCGCGATCTCGACCGGCGCGCTGCCGTCGTTCGGCGTGATCCGCAGCCGGTTCGGACCGGTGAACGCCGCCTGTCCCTCGTACACCGTGACGTTCCGGTTGTCGGGGTTGCCGACCCGGTACGCGCGGCCCGCGGCGGAGATCGGGTCGATCCGGCCGAAGACGCGGTCCCTGACGGCCGGCCAGCGCACGCCGTCGAGCGTCTCGTCCACGCCGAAGCGCGCGGCGTCGGCCGGCGTCCCCGCGACCTCCGCGGTGTGCACGAACATCTTGGTCGGGATGCACCCGACGTTCAGGCACGTCCCGCCGAACGTGCCACGCTCGACGATCGCGACATCCCAGTCGGCGAAGCGCTCGTCCACGATCGAGTTGCCCGAGCCCGTGCCGACGATTACCAGGTCGAAATGTCGCATGGGGCCGATACTCTCAGGCCCGTGACGACCGTCTACGACCTCAGGCCCGCCACGCGCCTGCTGGGCGAGCTCGTCGGCGGCGTCGGCGACGACCAGCTCGACGCGCCCACGCCGTGCCCCGACTACACCCTCGGCGACCTGCTCGACCACGTGCACGGGCTGTCGCTCGCGTTCACCTGGGCGGCGACCAAGGACGCGCACATCGCGGAGTCCGCGGCGCCGACCGCCGACGCCGGTCGGCTCGGCGCCGACTGGCGTACCCGCATCCCCGCGCAGCTCGCCGCCCTCGGCGAGGCGTGGCAGCGTCGCGACGCGTGGGAGGGCATGACCAGGGCCGGCGGCGTCGACCTGCCCGGCGAGGTGGCGGGCCGGGTGGCGCTGAACGAGGTCGTCGTGCACGGCTGGGATCTCGCCCGCGCGAGCGGGCGGCCCTACGAGCCGGACGCACAGACCGTCGAACTCTGCCTGGAGTTCGCGAAGACGTTCCCGCCGGAGGGCACCGCGGCGTTCGGGCCGCGCGTGTCCGTACCGCGCGAGGCGGCGCCGCTCGACCACCTCATCGGTCTCACCGGGCGCCGGCCGTGGTGGACCGCCGGGTGACGGTCAGTAGCGCGGGAACCGCCGCGTCGGCTCGTCGTCCCGGTAGTAGAAGTCGTCGTTCGAGTAGCGCGGGGGCTCCGGGTCCGCGTAGTGCTGCGGCGGCGGCTGGTACGGCACGTACTTGACGGCAGTGCGGCCGACGCCGGTGAGCAGCGACGTGATGGCGACGCCGATGATGAGGTAGAGCGCGCTCAGCAGCAGCTTCGCGAGCCACCCGCCCCCACCGACCAGCTCCTGCACGATCAGCGCGACCACGATCAGCGACGCGATCCACGCGAAGAACTTGTGCGCGCGCGGCGTGCTCACCATCAGCAGGTGCAGCAGCGCGGTGGCAAGCAGCGCGGCGACACCCGCGGAGACGGCCAGCGAGATCTGGTCGACGCCGAACACCTCGGCGCCGATCCGGTGCAACCCGGGCACCCGGAAGACCGCCTGGATCACGAGTACGCCGACGAACGCGACGCCTCCCGCGACGAGCATGGTGGCCGCGCCACCCGCCCAGATGCGAATCGGGTCGACCCGACGACGCATGCCCGCCGGCGTCTGAGGTCCGTAGCTCATTTCTCTGCTCCCGATCATCCTCACACCCAGCGTAGCGCCGACCCGTTTCGCGCCCCGCACACTACAAGGTAGGCAGCGAGAACGCGAGCGACGTTAGGCTCCTGGAATGGACGCCGGCCGCCTCGCTCCCGTGCTCGCGCTGCACCGGGAGCTGCCCGCCGCCGGTGACCTCGTCTGGTCACCGTATTCGGTCGCGTCCGCGCTCGGCCTCGCGGCCGCCGGCGCGCGGGGAACGACGCGCGACGAGCTGGCCGGCGTGATCGCGCCCGGCGCCGACCTGGCCGCGCTCGCGACGACGCTCGCGCGGGCGGCGGAGCTCGAGGACGCCGAGCTCGCCGTCGCCAACTCGCTCTGGACGCGGGAGGGCCGGCCGTTCGAGGAGCCGTACCGGCAGCAGGTGCTGTCCTGGCCGGGCGGCGCTCTGCACAACGCCGACTTCGCCCGCGACCCCGAGGGGGCACGGCGGGCGGTCAACGCCGAGGTCGCGAAGACCACGAGGGAGCTCGTCAAGGAGCTGCTCGCACCCGGCGCGGTCCACGCCGACATCGTGGCCCTCGTCGTCAACGCGCTCTACCTGAAGGCGGCGTGGCTGCACCCGTTCCCCGAGGCGGCCACCCGGCCGGCGTCGTTCCACGCGCCCTCGGGCACGCGCGACGTGCCCACCATGCACGTCCAGCAGGACCACCTGCCGTACGCCGCGGCCGGGGGCTGGCGGCTGGTCACGCTGGGGACGCACGGCGGCGTCGTCGCGGACGTCGTGCTGCCCGACGGCGACCTCGCCGACGCCGAGCGCGGTCTCGGCACCGACCAGCTCGGCCGGCTGTACGCCGCCGCCCGCCCCGCGAAGGTGCAGCTGGCGCTGCCGAGGTTCCGGCTGGAGACGTCGCTGCCCGGGCTGAAGCCGGTGCTCCGCCGGCTCGGCGTCACGGCCGCGTTCGACCGCGGGGCGGCCGACTTCACCGGCATGACGCCGGCGCGGGAACCGGTGTGGATCGAGGAGATCGCGCACAAGGCCGTGCTGCGGGTCGACGAGGACGGTCTCGAGGGCGCCGCCGCGACGGCGGTGCTGATGCGCACCGTCGCCATGGTCGGCGGCGGCCCGATCCGGTTCGACGTCGACCGGCCGTTCCTCGTCGTCGTACGGCACGCGGAGACCGGCGCCGTCTACTTCCTCGCCCGCGTCACCGAGCCCTGAGCGTCCGCCCCGCTCTCGTCGCGGACGACGTGCATGACGACGTCGTACCTATCG
>JAFMQP010000371.1 GCA_017354575.1 Acidothermales bacterium
CGCCCACGACCGTGCTCACGCTGATCGCGCAACGGTTCCTGGTGCGCGGCTTCATGGGCGGAGCGGTGCGATGACGGACACGCGCATGCTCGGTGCCACGTTCCCCGGTGACTCCACGGTGCGACTCGACTGGCACGACGTCCCACACCCCGGACCCGGGCAGCTGGTCATCCGTACCGCGGCCTCCGGGATCTGCGGCAGCGACCTGCGCAACTCGTACCGGGAACGGCTCGACCGCGGCGAGCGCAGCTACACCGGCTGCATCGGCGGCCACGAGTTCGCCGGGACCGTGGTGGAGGCGGCCGCCGACGTGCACGCCGTGTCGGTCGGCGACCCGGTGCTCGTGTACCACGTCGCGGGCTGTGGGCAGTGCACTGTCTGCCGCGGCGGTTACCTGATCCATTGCGAGTCCTCGCGTCGCCGGGCGTACGGCAACCAGCGCGACGGCGGGCACGCACCGTTCGTGCTCGTCGACGCGCTCACCTGTGTCCGTGCACCCGAGGGGTTCGACGGGGTGGACGCCGCGCTGCTCGGCTGCGGGTTCGGCACGGCGTACGAGGGGCTCGGGCGGATCGGCGTGGACGGCCGCGACGACGTGCTGGTCGTCGGTCTGGGTCCGCTCGGCCTCGCGGTCGGAATGATCGCGCGGGCGCTCGGTGCCCGTACCGTCCGGGGCGTCGAGCTCTCGGCGGAACGCCGCCTCTGGGCGGGTTCGCTCGCGCTCTTCGACGAGGTCGGCGTCCCCGACGAGGACGGCCCGGTCGCCACGGTGTCCGTCGACACGTCCGGTTCGCCGACCGGTCGGCGGTTCGCGCTCCGGTCGCTTCGCACCTGGGGGAGGTGCGCGTTCCTCGGGGAGGGCGGTGAGGTGACCTTCGACGTGTCCGAGGAGCTGCTCCACAAGGAGGTCACGCTGTCCGGCTCGTGGGTGACGTCGGTGCCGAACATGGCCGCGTGCGCGCGGCTGCTCGCCGAGCGTGGCATGCATCCTGGAGCGACGGTCCAGCACCGCATACCGCTCACCGACGCCGACCGCGCATACCGCGTGGCGGCCGAACAGAACACGGGGAAAGTGTGTCTCGTCTTCGACGAGCCGTAACTACACGATGAGGTGGATCGGATGTCCGTACGGTCGCGTCTCCCGAGAGGCGTGCTCGCCGCTGTCGCCCTGTGTGCCGTCGCCGTGGCCGGCTGCGGCTCGGGAGGTTCCGGTGGCGGTGAGGCGAAGGTACTGAACGTCGTCCTGGTGAACACGCCGTGGGCCAGGGCCATCACGCCGCACATACCCGAGTTCGAGAAGCAGACCGGCATCAAGGTCAAGCTCGAGCAGTACGCGCAGGAGCAGGCGCGGGACAAGATCTTCGTCAGCCTCTCCTCGCACAGCTCCGACCTCGACGTGTTCAACGTGCTGCCGTCGAACGAGGGCCTGAAGTGGCAGGCGTCCGGGCTGATGCAGCCGCTCGACGACGACCTCGCGAAGGCGAAGAGCGACTACGACGCCAAGGGCTTCACCAAGACGATGCTGAACGCGTCCCGGGTCGGCGGCCAGCTCGTCGGAATCCCCGTGAACGTCGAGGGGCCGGTCGTCTACTACCGCAAGGACGTGCTGAAGAAGTACGGGGTCGCCGTGCCGAAGACGCTCGCACAGCTGGTCGCGGCCGCGCAGAGCGTGTCCCAGAAGTCGCACGGGAAGTACGTCACGGCGACGCGTGGGATGTCGCCGACGGTCACGTACACGTTCGGGAACGTGCTGCACAACTACGGCGTGGCGTGGACAGGTGCGGACGGGAAGCCATCGTTCACCGATCCCCGTGCCACGCAGGCGATCCAGGACTACGCCACGCTCGCCGGAAAGTCGGGGCCCAAGGGCGCCGTGAACAACGGCCCGCCCCAGGACTCGGCCCTGATGGCCTCCGGCAAGGCGGCGTTCGAGATCGACTCGAGCAACGAGCTGGACAGTGTCGTCGGGTCGGAGTCGTCCGTCGGCAAGAAGGTGGGCGTCATGGCGTTGCCGGCGGGGCCCGGGGGCAGCCATCCCACCCTCCTGTCCTGGAACCTCGGCATCTCGAAGTTCACCAAGCACTCCGCTGACGCCTGGAAGTTCGTGCAGTGGGCCACGTCGCCGTCGATGATGGTGAAGCTCGCGGCTGGCGGCATCGCCCCGCCACGGGACAAGCTCTGGTCCGACCCGACCTTCCTGAAGCCGTACAACACGCCGGCGAAGAAGGAGTGGATCGCGGCCGTACGCGACATCATCAGTACCGGCACCGGCAAGGTGGGACCACCGGCGAAGGACCAGGACTCCGCCCGCAAGGTCATCGGCGACGAGATCGACAAGGTGATCCTGGGCAAGGAGACCGCGCAACAGGCGTCCGCGAACATCCAGAAGGGCCTGACCCCGCTCCTCTCGTAACGCACGCACCCGGCCCACCGTGCGAGCCGGGTCGGAGCTAGCAGGACTTGGTCCAGGCGCATTCCAGGGTCGGGTGCCTTCGTTGCATGGCGTTCACGCCGACGCGGTCGGCCGGCGCCCTCGCCACGCCGGCGGCGGAACCACTGCCGTCGTAGCTGGCGAGGGCGACGCCTACCTGGTCCTCGACGGGTGTCATGGACGAGGACAGGAAGTCGTTGCTGATCATCGAGAACACGAGCTTCTCGCCGGACGCGGCGGTCACGTAGCCGGACAGGGCGCTCACCGAGGTCATCGAGCCGGTCTTGGCGTGGATGTTGTCCGCCGCCGGCGTGCCGCGCATCCGGTTGCGCAGGGTGCCGCCGGTCATCCGGTCCGGGTTGCCCGCGATCGGCAGTGCGTCGTACCACGTCTGGAACCACGGCTTGTCCTGGACGGCCAGCAGCAGGTTGGTTATCTGCTGCGGCGAGATCAGGTCGGCACGCGAGAGCCCGGACCCGTCCACCATTCGCAGCTGTGACGTGTCCAGCCCGAGCTGCTTCATCTCGGCGGTGATCGCGGCCGTGCCCGCGCTCCACGTGCCCACACCGTCGACCTCGCGGCCGATCGTCTTCGCCAGCTGCTCGGCGTGCATGTTGTTGCTCAGCTTGAGGAACGGCGTCAGCATCTCGCCGAGCGTCATCGAATCGTGCGACGCGACCGTACGCGCGCCGGACGGCGTCGCGCCGCGCGCCTCGCCGCCGGCGACGCGTACGCCGTGTCGGCCAAGCGCGTCGGCGAACAGCGACTCGACCAGGCCGGTCGGGTCCCACACCGTCACCCACACCTCGTCCGCGCCGGCGCCGGCGGGGATGCTGCCGGTGACGTCGACGACGTTCTCGCCGTGTCTGCGCACGGCGTCGGAGGTGTCGGACGAGCCGGGTGCGCCGGTCGTCGCCTTGTTCACGACGTGGACGTAGCTGTTCTGCGGTGTGACGGTCACCTTCGCCGGGTCGCCCGCCCTCGCGCCGGGGCGATGTTCACGATCACCGA
>JAFMQP010000372.1 GCA_017354575.1 Acidothermales bacterium
CAGAGATGGGCCTGGACAAACCGGTGTGGGTTCAGGTGCTGACGTTCCTCTGGCATGCCCTGCACGGCAACCTGGGCACCGACTTCGTCAGCCACCAGTCAGTGACGAGCATTCTGGCCAGCTACCTGCCGCACACGATCATCCTTGCTGTCGTCGCGCTCGCGCTGGCGACGGCGGTCGGCATCCCGATGGGTGTCTACGCGGCGACCAAGCCCGGCACCCTCATCGACGCGGTGACCAGCCTCGTCTCGGTGTCGTTCATCACGGTGCCGTCGTACGTCGTCGCGCTGCTGTTGCTGCTGGTCTTCCCGGTCCTCCTCGGTGTGCTTCCCGCCACCGGCGTGGGCGACATCAGTTCGCCCATGGACTATCTGAGACACCTGATACTGCCGGCATGTGCGCTCGCGCTGGTCTGGGTCGGCTATCTGGCGCGCGTCCTGCGTAGCGGCATGCTGGAGGTGCTCGGCGCCGACTACATCCGCGCGGCGCGTGCGCTCGGCCTGCGGGAGCGGCTCATCGCGTACCGCTACGCGTTGAAGAACGCCGTGATCCCAACGGTCGCGCTGCTCGGGGTGAGTCTCGGCGACCTGCTGGGCGGCGCGGTGTTCGTCGAGGTGATCTTCACGCGGCCCGGGCTCGGCTCGTTGATCGTCGAGGCGATAAAGGACAGGAACTTCCCCATCGTCCGCGGGGCGGTGCTCGTCGTCGCCCTGCTGTTCGTTCTCGCGAACCTCGCCGCGGACCTCTCCTACCGCGTACTCGACCCGCGGATCCGGGTCGAGGAGTCGGGGAGGCTCGCATGACGACCCTGGTCCGAGCCGCGAAGGACACCGGCCGCGCGTCGGTGAACGTGACCCGTGGCGTCGCCGCGAACTGGAGCGGAGTGCTGGCGCTCGTGCTCGTCGGGCTGGTGCTGCTGGCGGTCGCGTTCGCACCGCTGCTCGCGCCGTACGACCCGCTGGCACAGGACGTAGCCGCGCGCCTGCAGGGCCCGTCCGTGCACCATCTGCTCGGCACCGACTCGCTCGGCCGCGACCTGCTGTCGCGTGCGATCTACGGCGCCAGGATCGAGATGTCCGTAGCCATACCCGCGGGTCTCATCGCGCTCGTACTCGGCCTCACCATCGGCGTGGTCGCGGGGTACGTCGGCGGGGCCACCGACCGCGTCCTCGTGGTCCTCATGGACAGCATGCAGGCGTTCCCCGCCGTGATCCTCGCGCTCGCACTGCTTTCGCTGCTCGGGCCGTCGCAGCGCAACGTGGTGCTGGTCGTCGCGGTCGGGTTCACGCCCGCCTACGCGCGGATGGCCAGGGCGTCCGTCTTCGTCGTACGCGAGCAGCCGTACATCGAGGCGGAGCGTTCGCTCGGCGCCGGGAACCTGCGGATCCTCGGCATGCACGTGGTGCCCAACGTGATCGCGCCGCTGTTCATCCTGATGGCGATCAACGTGCCGGTCGCCGTGACGATCGCCTCCGGCCTGTCGTTCCTCGGTCTCGGCGTACCACCGCCGCAGCCGTCGTGGGGTGTCATGCTCTCCGAGGCGTTCGACCACGTGTGGGACTCGCCGTGGCCGTTGCTCGTGCCCGCGTTCGCGCTCGTGCTCACCACGCTGGGCTTCACGTTGCTCGGCGAGTCGCTGCGCGACCACCTGGACCCCCGGCTCTCCGGCGTTCGTGGGGTGACCCGTGGCTGACCCCGTCCTACAGGTCGAGAACCTGCACGTGAGCTACCGCGTCAGGACGCACAGCTTCGAGGTACTGCACGACATCTGTCTCGACCTCGCGCCCGGCGGCGTCGTCGGCGTCGTCGGTGAGTCCGGCTGCGGGAAGTCCACGCTGGCTTCGGCGATGATGCACCTGCTCCCGCCGAACGGGCGGGTCACCTCGGGCCGGGTAAGCCTGCACGGGCGGGACGTCCTGCGCCTTTCCGACCGGGATCTCCGCCGGGTACGGGGTCGCGAGATCGGCATGGTCTTCCAGGATCCGCTCAACAGCCTCAACCCCACTGTCCGCGTGTCGACGCAGATCCTTAACGCACTGCGCGCGCACGCGCAACCGGACCAGCGCCGCGGCGACATGCGACGCGACGCCGTCCGGATGCTCGACCGTGTCGGGATCCCTGACGCCGAAAGGCGGATCGACGACTACCCGCACCAGTTCTCCGGCGGCATGAGACAGCGGATCATGGTCGCCACCACGTTGCTGCTGCACCCGGACGTCCTCATCTGCGACGAGGCGACGTCCGCGCTCGACGTGACCACGCAGGCGCAGATCCTCACCATCCTCACGGAGCTGTGCCGCGAGCAGGGCACCGCGCTGGTCGTCGTCTCGCACGACATCGGCGTCATCTCCCACCTGGCCGACCAGGTGCTCGTGCTGTACGCGGGCCGCACCGTCGAGAGCGGCCCGGCCGCGCAGGTTCTTGCCCAGCCACAACATCCATACACTCGCAAACTGCTCGCTGCGGTGCCGTCCAGGCATCGCCGCAGCGAGCGGCTCATGACGATCCCCGGGCGCGTCCCGAGCCTCGCCGACCTGCCGTCCGGCTGCACCTTCGCCGACAGGTGTCACGCCGTCCAGGACGCCTGCAGGGGTGAGGAACCGCCGCTTCGCGAAGTGGCCGGTGCACAGGCGCGTTGCCTGCTGGAGGTGCGGGACGCAGCCGAACCGGCCGAGGCGGAACCGCCGGCCGAGCCGCGGGTGGCCGACGCGGCCGGACGTGAGGCTTCCGCGTTGCTGCGGACACGTGCCCTGGAGGTGCACTTCGCCGGACGCCGCGGTGCCCGCACGGTCAGGGCCGTCGACGGCGTCGACCTGACCCTCGACCGCGGCGAGATCGTAGGACTCGTCGGGGAATCGGGGTCGGGCAAGACGACGCTCGGGAAGGCTCTGCTGCGGTTGGTGCCAATCACCGGCGGCGATGTCAGCTTCCACGGCACCGATCTCGCCACCCTCGGCCGCCGGCAATGGCGACGCACCCGGCGAGGGCTGCAGATGATCTTCCAGGAACCGTACGGCTCACTGAGCCCGCGGCAGCGAGTGGCGCAGCTGGTCACCGAGCCCTACCGCATCAACGACACACCGCGTGAACAGCGCTACCGGGTCGACGAGTTGCTGGCCCTGGTGGGGCTTTCAGAGGAGCAGGCGAGCAAGTACCCGCACGAGCTGTCGGGCGGTCAGGCGAGGAGAGTCGGCATCGCGCGCGCGTTGGCGACGCGTCCGGCCATGGTGGTCGCGGACGAACCGACCGCCGGGCTCGACGTGTCGGCCGCGGCCGCGATCCTCAACCTGCTCAAGGACCTGCGCAACCGGTTGTCGCTCTCGCTGCTCATCATCACTCACGACCTCAACGTCGTCGGCTACGTCGCCGACCGGATCGCCGTGATGAAGGAGGGCGCGATCGTCGAGGTCGACACGGCCGACCGGATAATGGACGCTCC